>CAZTPE010000004.1:0-31543 GCA_964614545.1 uncultured Ectothiorhodospiraceae bacterium | reverse complement strand
CATCATCTTGGCGATGTTTTCCGGGAACTCGATGAAGCAGGCGCCGGTCTTTTCCGTCTGCGCCACCTTGAAGGCTTTGCGTGTCACCTCGGGAATAATGTCCGGGGCCAGCAGGCGTGAGGAATACTTGGTGAAGCTGCGGAACAGCTCCTCCAGGTCCAGCACCTGATGGGACTCCTTGTGCAGACGGTGGGTATCTGCCTGACCGGCGATGGCCACCAGCGGGGCATGATCCATATTGGCGTCGGCGACACCGGTAATAAGGTTGGTGGCACCGGGACCGAGGGTCGCCATGCACACCCCGGCACGCCCGGTCAGCCGCCCGTAGACATCGGCCATGAAGGCCGCGCCTTGCTCGTGGCGGGTGCTGATAAACTGGATGCGCGACGACAGTAGCGCATCCATCATATCGAGATTTTCCTCGCCGGGGATGCCGAAGATGTACTCGACGCCCTCGTTTTCCAGACAGCGGACAAAGAGCTCGGCGGCCTTCATAGCAACAAACGCCGCGCGCTCAGGGGCATGATCTACTGGCTTTCCTGCTGTACCAGATAATCAACCACCTGGAACACGCGAGCATTACCGCCGGCCTCCTGGGCGCCGGTGCGGTACTTGCCGTTGACGATGATGGCGGGCACGCCACGGGCACCGTAGCGGCGGCCCATGTCACGCGCACGGCGCAGCTTGGTTTCCACGGCAAAGGAGCGGAATACCCGCTTGAAGTCCTTTTCGGCCACACCGTGTTGCTCGAACAGGGCCATGATCTCGGCCTCGGTGTTCATACGGCGTTTCTGTTCGTGCATGGCCTCGAACATGGGCTCGTGCACCTTGTCGACCACACCGAGGATCTCGGCCGTGTAGTAGGCGCGGGCGCCAATCTCCCAACTGGGCTGGAACACACCGGGCATGCGCACGAACTTTACATTGGCGGGCTTTTTCTTCAGCCAACGCTTGGCATACGGCTCCAGGCGGTAGCAATGCGGACAGCCGTACCAAAACAGCTCCACCACTTCCACTTGCCCCGGTGCAGCCGTGGTCGGTTGCGGCGGGGTCACCCGCTCATAGTTCACGCCCTCTTGATAACGGGCGGCAAAACTGCTGGAAACCGATGCACCCAGCAGGGCCAGACTGGCGAACAGGATGACGATTTTATGGGTCGAAAGCTTCATCGAAAGACCTCTGGGTTTTACTCTGGATGGATTCTGGATGGAATCTTGGTTGACGTTGCCAGGGCGCCGTATGCGTGTGCGCATTGGGTGTAATACTGTTTCGGCGAGCCTATCCAAATCACTAGTGGTCCGTCAACATTGTATTATCGGACCCATCAATACAATGTTGACGAACCACCAACCGAACGCAAACCCGCACAAACACCGATTCTCGTTGCCGGTTGCATAGTTTATCCTATAGGTATCACGGGCACCTCAGCTTAGGTCACCTGTGCGGCGCAAAGGTTCCCGCCGACGCGCCATCGGCACCGACATCATTTACAAGGAGCACGACCCCCATGGTCTCCGAAAAGATCGATCTGGCCCAGTTTCTCAACCAGCAATACCTGTGCGAGTCCCTGACCATCAAAGAAGTCACCACCCTCATCGACTACACCGAACTGGTGATCTTCGACAAGGGCGACGTTATCGCCGATATCGGCGACGTGGGCGAGGCACTGTATTTCGTCATCAAGGGCGAAGCCGCGCTGTTCGTCGGTGAGCAGACCGAAAGCCAGGTGGGCCTAATCCACGCCGGCGAGCTGATGGGCGAGATGTCCTTCTTCGATCGCAAACCGCGATCCGTGCGCGCCCGCGCCATGAAGGACGACACCCAGCTGTTGAAGCTGTCCCGCGCCATGTACAAGCGCCTGCGCGTGGAACATCCGTATATCACCGTGAACCTGCTGGAACACGCCATCGTCAGCCTCGACCACCTGTTCCGTCAGGCCAGTAACGACCTCTCCAGCCTGTCCAGCTACTTCAACATGCCGGGCCGGAAATAGCCGGCCGGCCCCGCAAGTGGACAAACAAAAAGGCCACCGTGTCCCGCACGGCGGCCTTTTTAATATCCGCCCGAAGGCGTCAAGCCGTCTATTTGTCCAGCGTCGCCAGGTATTCGGAGACGGCGGCGATATCCTTGTCAGACATCTTCGCCGCCACGCCCTGCATGATGCCATTCACATCATTGGTACGAGCCTCGGTGCGAAAATCATTCAACGCTTTGCTGGTGTAGCCTGCCTTCTGGCCGGCCAGACGTGGGAAGCCCGCCGGGTCATTACCTACCGCGTTGGGGCCGTGGCAGCCCGCGCACGACGGCACGTTGGTGTAACGATTGCCACCCACGTACAGTTTACGGCCCTTGCTATTGCTTTTTCCTTCCTCGGCCTTGGTCTTCTGGCTGCTGAAATAGGCCACGATGTCGGCAATATCTTCTTCCGACAAGCCCTCGACCATGCTGGTCATGGTCTCATCCTTGCGAGCACCGGTCTGGTAGTCACGCAACTGCTTGCTGAGATAGCTGGGAACCTGCCCGGCCAGGCTCGGCCATTCGGGAGTGAAGCTGTTGCCATCCGGACCGTGACAGCCCTGGCACATGGCAGACTTCTCCTGCCCGGCGGCAGGATCACCCGCAGCGGTGGCGTTTGCACTAAAACCCAGCAGCATACAGAGCGCGAGATGCGACCCTTTCATAACGTTGATCTCCTAAATTAAAGATGAAATTAAAACCAGAAAACAATCTATGAGTAATTTTGGATCAGCCCAGGCCAAAGGCCCTTCGGACTTAGAATGGCTTTCCTCGCTACGATCACCTAAGTCCGGGAAATTCCGAATGGTTACCTTCAAAAAAGGCCGCAATATCTTCGATTTCCTGATCGGACAGAGACGCCGCCATCCCGTTCATAATGGGATCCTTGCGAGCGCCACTGCGGAAGTCCTTGAGCTGTTTCACCAGATACTTGGCATGTTGGCCCGCCAGTATGGGGTACGTCGGATTGGTGCTCACGCCCCCCTTGCCGTGGCATATCTGGCACGCACGAGCCTTGCTCTTGCCGGCCACCGCATCACCGGCGGCCTGGGCTGAACCCACGGCCAGCAAGGCCAGCAGAAGAAAAAGCTGAACACACCATCGCTTTATGTTTTTCTTCGTCATTCCCGCATTCCACGCCTAGTCCGGCTCTGCTACAGTGTCCACCCCATACCCGATGGGCCGGCGGGTGAGCCGCGGCAACAACGCCAGCAACCCAACGGGCCGGAAGATGTGGACAATGGCAGACCGTTTCGACTCCCCCCCTCAACGACCACCAGAATTCAATAGTCGCTTAGGTTATTGCAGCTTTTGCCAAATTGCCAATTTATAATCCTAGGATAATGGTAATCCCGCGTTAACACCGCCAGAACCCCCGAGCCCTCCATGCCACAGATTACGCCACAAAAAAACCCTATCTACCAGCACGCCCGCTTCCTCACCAGTGCCGCACAACTCACCCAACTGCCGCCCGACGAGGGCTTCGAAGTGGCCTTTGCCGGACGCTCCAATGCCGGCAAGTCCAGCGCTCTGAACCGCATTACTCGGCAAAAATCCCTGGCACGCACCAGTAAAACACCGGGGCGTACCCAGCTGATCAATTTTTTCATCCTGGATGACGAGCGCCGCTTGGTCGACCTGCCAGGCTATGGCTATGCCAAGGTCGCCGAGGTCATCAAGCGGCGCTGGCAGGAAACCATGGAAAATTACCTCTCCAGCCGCCAGTCGCTGCAGGGCCTGATATTGCTCATGGATGTCCGCCACCCCCTGCGCGACATCGACCAACAGTTACTCAGTTGGTGCTGGCATGTCGGCATGCCGGTACATGTCTTGCTCACCAAGGCCGACAAGCTCAAGCGCGGTCCGGCACAGGCTACCCTGCTGAAGCTACGCGACGAACTGAACCGGCTGGCACCGGCCGGCAGCACCAGCGTGCAACTGTTCTCAGCCCTCAAGGGCACCGGGGTCGAGGAAGTTCAGGACAGGCTGGATCACTGGCTGCAGCTGGCAGCGGCGGATACGGAAGAACAATAACGACAGTCAGACAGTCAAATAGTGACAGGCAAAAAAAACCCCGGTGTCCCTCTTGGGAGGGGTGGACACCGGGGTCAATACCCGGCAATTGGGGGCGCCGGGGCTTGAATACCCGCTAGGGAGGAGGAGCGGGGAGGAGCGCTCAGCGCTCACTCGTATAGTATGACGGCCGATGGCAAAAAAAGTTTCGCCCCCGGCAAAAGTTTTTTTGCGGTCGGCTTTGTCAGTGCGCCTCATCCCAGTTGATCCCCACCCCCGATTCCACCACCAGCGGCACCCGCAGTTCGGCCACCCCGGTCATGCAGCGCTCGATCGCCGCCTGCGCCTCAGCCACCCGGTCCTCATGAACCTCGAACACCAGCTCATCGTGCACCTGCATGATCAGCGTCACGTCCAGTTCGGTCTCACCGATCCAGCGGTGGGTCTCGATCATGGCGAGCTTGATAATGTCCGCTGCGGTGCCCTGCATGGGCGCATTGATGGCGGTGCGCTCGGCGTACTGACGGCGCTGGCCGTTGCGATGGTTGATCTCGGGCAGGTACAGGCGCCGGCCGAACACCGTCTCCACGTAGCCCAGCTCGCGGGCGCTCTCGCGGGTGCGGTCCATGAAGGCCTTGACGCCGGGGTAGCGCTCGAAATAGAGGTCGACATATTCCTGCGCGGCATTGCGTGGGATACCCAGCTGGCGCGCCAGGCCGAAGGCCGACATGCCGTAGATGAGGCCGAAGTTGATGGCCTTGGCGCTGCGCCGCTGCTCTCCGGTGACCTCCCCCAGCGGCACGCCGAAGACCTCGGCGGCGGTGGCGCGGTGGATGTCCTCGCCCTGGGCGAAGGCGCACAACAGGCCCTCATCACCGGACAGGTGCGCCATGATGCGCAGCTCGATCTGCGAATAGTCAGCGGCGAGGATCTTGTGCCCCGGCGGCGCGATGAAGGCCTGACGGATACGCCGTCCTTCGGCGGTGCGCACCGGAATGTTCTGCAAATTGGGATCAGACGATGACAGCCGCCCGGTACTGGCCACCGCCTGGTGATAAGAGGTATGCACACGGCCGGTATCGGGATCGATACGCTTCGGCAATTTGTCCGTATAGGTCGACTTGAGCTTGGACAGACTGCGGTAATCGAGGATCAGGCGCGGCAAGGGGTAATCCAGGGCCAGCTCCGCCAGCACCTCTTCCGCCGTGGAGGGCGCGCCCTTGGGGGTCTTCTTCAACACCGGCAGACCCAGTTTGTCGAACAGGATGGCCTGAATCTGTTTCGGCGAGCCGAGATTGAACTCCTCTCCCGCCACCGCGTAAGCCTCCTGCTCGATCTCCTGCATACGCGCCGCCAGCTCCTCACTCTGTCGCACCAGCATCCCGGCGTCCACCAGCACGCCGGTACGCTCCATGTCCGAGAGCACCGGGATCAACGGCATTTCAATGTCGCGGAACAACGCTGCCAGCTTCGGCTCAGCCGTGAGCTTGGGCCACAGCACCTGATGCAGACGCAAGGTGATGTCGGCGTCCTCCGCCGCGTAGGGCCCGGCGGTGGCAATGGGCACCTGGTCGAAGCTCACCTGCTTGGCGCCCTTGCCGGCCACGGTCTCGTAGCTGATCGTCTTGCGGTTCAGGTACTTGAGGGCCAGCGAATCCATGTCGTGACGCGAAGCGGTGCTGTCCAGCACATAGGATTCGAGCATGGTATCGAAGGCCATGCCGCGCAGGGTGATGCCATAATTGAGCAACACGTTGCGGTCATATTTGAGGTTCTGCCCCAGCGTGGCTTTGTGCGGGTCTTCCAGCAGCGGGCGCAACTGTTCCAGTACCCAGTCACGATCGAGCTGTTTGCCGCCCACGGGGTCGTCGTGAGCCACCGGCACATAGGCCGCCTCGCCCGGCTCCACCGCAAACGACACACCGACCACCTGTGCCTGCATATAGTCGAGGCTGGTGGTCTCGGTGTCGAAGGCAAACAGCTCAGCGGCTTGCAGACGCCCCAGCCAAGCGGTGAATGCCTCGCGATCCTGCACAATCTGGTAGTCGGTGTCGCTGTTCTTGTCGCCATCCTCCGGGGCATCGTCCTCATCGCTGGACAACAGCTCCGACAGCCAGGTTCTGAATTCCAGGTCGCCCACCAGCTTGGTCAGGCGCTCTTTCTCCGGCGCCTGCACGGTGAAGGACTCCGGCCCGCCCGGCAACGGCACGTCGCACTTGATGGTGGCCAGCTGCCGCGACAGGGGCAGCTGATCCAGCGAGGCGCGCAGACTCTCACCCACCTTGCCCTTGATCTCATCGGCGTGGGCAACGATCTCGTCCAGGCTGCCGTACTGCTTGAGCCACTTTACCGCCGTCTTCGGCCCCACCTTGGGCACGCCTGGGATATTGTCCGAGGTATCACCCACCAGGGCCAGATAATCGATGATGCGCTCCGGCGGGATGCCGAACTTTTCCTCCACACCCGGCACGTCCAGAGTGGTGTTGTCCATGGTATTGACCAGGGTGACGTGCCCGTTGACCAGCTGAGCCATGTCCTTGTCGCCGGTGGAAATCAGCGTATCCATACCGGCCTCCGCAGCCTGCGCGGCCAGGGTGCCGATGACGTCATCCGCCTCCACGCCATCGACCACCAACATCGGCAGGCCCATGGCCTGCACCAGCTCGTGGAGCAGCTCAATCTGGCTGCGCAGCTCGTCGGGCATGGGCGGCCGGTTGGCCTTGTAGTCGGCGTACAGGTCGTCGCGAAAGGTCTTGCCCTTGGCGTCGAAGACCACCACCATCCGCTCCGGCTGGTAGTCCTTGAGCAGTCGCCGCAGCATATTGGCGACGCCGTAGATGGCGCCCGTGTGCTGGCCGCTGGACGTACTCAGCGACGGCAGGGCATGAAAGGCGCGGTACAGATAGGACGAGCCATCGACGAGGATCAGGTGGGGTTTTTGGGTCATGGTGTGTGCGGGCTTGGACGAGTTGGAATGGGATGGGGTAGACTTGAGGCACACTTCTATAGTGCCCTGAATCATATTGCAGAACGATTATCCCATGTTTAAACCCGGAACACGCCCCCCTTGCCGTACATTGCTCACTGTCGGCCTGTTTTATTGTGCCAGTGCATGGCTGACCTCCGCCTTTGCCGCCAGCCCGGAGCAGACCGAGTCAGAGGACGAAGACAACGCCGAAAATGGCGTTATTATTCAGTCTCCCGACCAAAAAACCATCAACGAGTACCGCATCAACGGCAAGTTGTACATGATCCGCATCACCCCGGAAAAGGGCGCTCCCTACTACCTGGTCGATGCCGACGGCGACGGCGACCTGGAAACGCGCACCAATGAGCTGGCCCCCGATTTCCTCATCCCTTCCTGGGTCATTTTCAGCTGGTAACCCTGCCGATCACAGTGAAACTGAACACACACTGAACTTGACAGCATCTTTTCCCGATGGCATAAAGCCGCCTTGGGTTTTGCTGTACGCGACTTCAGCACTCAGGAATCCCAAAGCCAGGAGAGATGACCGGCACGACGAAGGCCGCGCATCATACGCTACTCCAAAACATAAAACTGGGGAGGGGGAAAGCAGAGCAATGCCTTGCTCGCAGTTCCATTCCTGCCTACATTAATATCAAGGGGAATACCAATGAATGCAAAATGGTTGATTGCGCCTGTCGCTGCTGCTGCACTGTTCGTTTCTGGTCAGGCTTCTGCCGACCTGGATCTGGCCAAGAAGAGCGGTTGCCTGGCTTGCCACGGCATTGAGAAAAAGATTGTCGGTCCATCCTGGAAGGATGTCGCCGCCAAGTACAAGGGCGATGCTGGCGCCCGTGACCTGCTGATCGGCAAGGTCAAGAAGGGCGGCAAGGGCACCTGGGGTCCGGCTCCGATGCCTCCCTACTCACCACGTGTTAGCGATGCCAACATCGAAAAACTGGTGGATTTCATCATCGGTCTCTAAACCCGGAACTGCCTGATGGCAATAAAAAAGGCCGACACCTTTTGTCGGCCTTTTTTATTATCCCTACCTCCCGGATTCCACCTAACATGCAGACACCGTAAACCGTCCACCGCAACATGCAAAACCTTCTCATCACACCCCCGAGCCCCGATTTATACACAATCCAATGAAATCCCGCACAACCTCTGACACATCTGCCGGGAAAATGCCCCCTAACCGCTATTGACAATGCTAACCTGTTGTAATGTATAGGCTTGTTCTGGCGTTTAAATTTTGACCAATCCAACGTAATTCCAGCACTCACAAGCCTTGTGGGCCTTTCCCCCCATTTTATGCACAAAGTTATCCACAGCTTTTGTGGATAAACACACATCTGTCATATCACCCAACCAGTTAGCACCCAGATGCTAGAATCAATATTAAGTTTAGTGCCTAACTATCTCGCCACCAAAATCAGAACCCGAGAAACTGACATGCCTGACTGGGCGACCATTAACCGACATATCAGCAAAGTCACGGGGCAGATCTTCACCACCCATGATGCGCAGGCCGTGAGTGGCGGCTGCATCAATTCGGCCTACACTCTGAGCGACGCAAGCCGCACATTTTTCGTCAAACTCAATCATGCCTCCCGGCTCGATATGTTCGAGGCCGAGGCCGCAGGACTGAATGACATTCTGCACAGCCACAGCGTTCACGCTCCGGTACCGCTATGTCAGGGCATTGCCGCAGATGAGGCCTATCTGGTACTTGAATATCTGCCGCTGGGTGGCCGGGGCAGCACCGGGCAGCTGGGTCGGGAGCTGGCGCAGATGCACCGCAGCCAGCATGACCACTTCGGTTGGCGCCGCGACAACACCATCGGCGCCACCCCGCAGATCAACACGGCCGAAGATGACTGGGCCCGCTTCTGGCAGCAACACCGCCTGGGCTATCAACTGCAACTGGCGGCACACAACGGCGCACGCATCGGCCCGCAGGGCGAGCAGTTGTTGATACGTGTCCCCGAGTTTTTCAGCGACTACCAGCCGCGCCCCAGCCTGCTGCACGGCGACCTGTGGTCCGGTAACGCCGCCTTCACCGAGAGCGGCCAACCGGTCATCTTCGACCCGGCCGTCTATTATGGCGATCGCGAGGCCGATCTGGCCATGACCGAGCTGTTCGGCGGCTTCCCGGCCGCTTTCTATGCCGCCTATGGAGAGGCCTGGCCGCTGGATCCCGGCTATGCGACCCGCAAGACTCTCTACAACCTCTACCACATCCTCAACCACTTCAACCTGTTCAGCGGTGGCTATCTCGATCAGGCGCGCCGCATGATCGCGCAATTACTGAGCGAAGTACGCTGACATCCGCCATTGGGCGCATTAGAATGAGAGGATCCACCGACTCGACCCACAGGGAGCCATGCCCACCACCCTCATCCACAGTGCCGAACTGACAACCGATCAGCGCGTTACCCTGAGTAAACGCTTGGTGGGCGAACTGCAGGACTGCGGTGGCCACTTCCGCATCCAGCACGCCAGCACGCCGGATCACGCGGCGCTGGAGGCCCTGCGCGCCGAACTGCATCTGGACATCAATACCCTGCCCGCCGATTTCGACCCGGCCAGCGTCGGCCTGTTGATCACGGACATGGACTCCACCCTCATCAGCATCGAGTGCGTGGATGAAATCGCCGACTTTGTCGGCGTCAAACCACAGGTGGCCGCCATCACCGAGGCCGCCATGCGCGGTGAGATCAACTTCGAAGCCTCACTGCGCCAGCGCGTCGCGCTGCTGGAGGGGCTCAGCACATCGGCCCTGCAGCAGGTGTACGATGACCGCCTGCGTCTCAACCCGGGCGCGGAAACCCTGATCGACGGCCTCAAGGCCCGTGGTATCAAGCTGGCCCTGGTCTCCGGCGGCTTCACCTTTTTTACCGACCGCCTGAAGACACGCCTGGGGCTGGATTTCACCCTCGCCAACGTGCTGGCAGAGAAGGACAGTAAGCTGCTGGGTTCGGTGGAGGGCGCCATCGTCGGCGCCGAGACCAAGGCCACCTACCTCACCGCCCTGTGCCACGAGCTGGAGATCCATCCCGCACAGGTGGTGGCCATAGGTGACGGCGCCAACGATCTGAAAATGCTTGCCGTAGCCGGGCTTGGCGTGGCCTATCACGCCAAGCCCGCGGTGCGCGCTCAGGCCGACGCCGCCCTCCATCACCGCGGCCTGGATGCCGTGCTGGACATGCTCAATGCCATGGGCGGCGACATCTACCAGGAAAGCGGCAACAGCGCCATCCTGCTCGCCATCCCCAGTCGCCTCCTCAGCGGCGCAGCCTATATACACATCTATGACTGGGCCAATGCACGCGCCAGCATTGCGGGCGATAACCTGACTGATCCCACCAACCCCCAGTACGCCTCCCGTATCGAGCACCGTGGCGCCCAGGTGCTGGAAAACGGCATCACCGCCGCCAAGTCCATCAGTGGCACCGGCTGGCGCCGCCAGCTGGCGGTGGGCTTTAACGTCAAATTTCTCTTTATCGAGGGTTATGGCTACAGCGAGGATGTCCGTGATGCCAAGACCCGTATTGACCGCAACCAGTACAGCAGCAGTGCAGCCTTCAACCTGGATATCGGCGTGCTGAAAGAGTTCGGCGTCTGGAAACTGGGCCTGATGGCCAAGAACCTGCTTTCCGGCAGCTTCGAATATGGCGATACGGGCGACTACTTCGACATCGCCCCGCAGCTGCGCGCCGGCTTTGCCTATCAGAGCCGGCGTACGGTGTTCGAACTCGACCTCGACCTGACGCGAAACCAGGCCGCCGGCTTCGACTCCGTCACCCAGATGGCCGCACTGGGCGTGGAATTCAAACCCTGGCGCTGGCTCGCCCTGCGCAGCGGCTATCAGCAAAATCTGCTCGGCACCCAGGTCGGTACCGCATCACTCGGGTTGGGCGCTGCCTTTGGTTTGCTGACGCTCGGCATTGCCGTTTCACACAGTGAGGAACAGGACGGCGCTCACGCACAGCTCGGCTTCCAATTCTGAACCACACAAAAAACCCCGCGGCGTCGCCACCGCAGGGTTTTTTATACGCCGAAAAAGTAATCAGAAAGACAACTCAAGCCCCATATTGAGCATCGCGCCACGAGGCACGGTGGTGCCATCGATAGTGACATCGTTCAGCGCCAGGGCCAGATCAACATTGAAAACCTTGAACAGGGTGGCGCCCAGGGTGGCGTAGTTCATTTTCTCTCCGGCCAGATTGCCGCGATAACCGACACGGGCACCTGGAATCCACCAGCTGTCGGTCAAATAGGCCGCGCTCAGCGTCGCCCACTGATAGTCGTCACCGAGCGGGTCGGGAACCGCATTGGCGTCCAGCCCGGCGTTGAAGGCCCAACGACGATTGCTGGAGAACAACGCCGCCTCCAACTTGAGCTGGGCCTCCATGGTGTAGACGTACTCCTCGGCCAGCAGGCGGGCGATGGGGCCGGCCGAATAGCCACTGACATCCAAGCCGGGAAAGGTAAAGCTGGGCGCATTGATATTCATCACCGTCGCGCCCAAGCGGTAATTCTCGCTGACCCACAAGACCCCCAGGTCGAGCCCAAGATTGCTGTCGTAATTAAACTCGGCGTCACGGATATCCTGAAACAGCTGCTCGGCATCGGTCAGATTACCCAGCCGGGTTGCCACCTGTGTCAGACCCAAGCGGTAGTACTTGGCACGCAAGCCACCAAACAGGGCGCCCTGTTCACGCTTCATCAACTGCCGGCTGTAGCCGAGGGCAAGCTCACCGATACCGGCGGCGCGGGTCAGTAATGTGGTGTTATTGTTCACCTTCAGGGTCTGTGCGTTGAGATCAAGGGTCACTTCACCCAGATTCAGCACCGTGTCTCCATTCAGTAACTGGTTCTGGACATCGGCAAAGTCGATATCGATATTGTCATTCAGCCCAGAGGCCTTTGTAACGACTGAGGCATTGGCATCAAACACCAGGGCGCCACCGAGAAAATCGTTACCCACCACCACCGGCATCAGGGGTAGATTCATGGAACCAAAGACCTTGGCGTAGCCATCGGCGGCCACCATGGAAAGCACGCTATTGAGATCAACCACCGGTACCTCGATGGCCTGTTGAACAGCAGCGATAAACTGATTCACATCCGTGGGGTTATTCGGATTCCCGGTAAACGTCGGCACGGTCACCGCCAGTCCATCGGAATAGGCCTTGGCCTTTTCATCGATGATATTGAAGATATTGTCCACTTGGCCGTATTCGATGCCGATCCCGATGTTGCTGATAATCCCGAACTGCACATGCGTTCCGTCACGCTCCAGCTGCACGGCACTGGCGGCAGGATTGGTGATATCCGACATGATGGACTGGCCGTTGCTGACATCACCTGAGGTCAGATTGGAACCTGGCGGATGGTAGACCGGTGCAGCGTGGGCTGCCGATACCGCAACAGTCAGCACCAGGGTACAGAGCAAGCGTTTCATGTAAATCTCCATTGAATAAGCAGGCATCTTGACATCGGCAAGCCAATCGACCCCTGCAAGCCACAACTTTAGTCGCCACAGTAATCTGTTGATAGCCTGTGGCGATACACAGACTAGCTGATCCATGAGCGGCCCGCACAGGAAACCCCACAAGATGCCGGAGCCAAAACGCGAACAGACACTGCAGCGCGTGCACAAACACCTGCAGAAAATAGGCGGCATGCCCATCTTCAGTGCCAGCGACCACCAGGTCAGAGCCGACCCCGATGCCATGGCCCTGGCCCTGGCGGTGAAAATCCTCAAGGACGGCTTAGTGCCAAGGTATTGAAGCTGACCAATCCCCCCCCCTGCACCATCGACGAAGAGGCGCAACGCAATTTCCGACAGCTGGCGGCCCAGGCGCAGTTGGCCCTGCAGATGCGCTGAGGTCGGTGACAGGCCAGAGTGAGCCATACCCGCGATGGTTATATTCCTTGCCGCTGAAGGTGCTATTTCAAATGTTGTGGGAGTGCCTTCAGCCGCGATTAAAGGCTGGATTTATTCGTGGCTGAAGCCACTCCCACAAATTTATCGTTTTTCCGTCCAGTCAATGGCAAGCATAGCTACCTTCAAGCAAGGCAAGCCGGCAGACGGCACGGATTTGCGGTAGAATGCCGGCATTTTTTGATCCGGAATCCTGCCCTTGCAGCCAACCCTTAAGCGCCTCATCGCGGCCATCGAATTCATCAGCGAGTGGAGCGGCCGCGCCGTGGCCTGGCTGGTGCTGGCGATGGTGTTGGTCATCACCTACGACGTGGCCATGCGCTACCTGTGGCAAAGTGGCTCGGTGGCCCTGCAGGAGCTGGAATGGCACCTGTTTGCACTGCTATTCCTGTTCGGTGCCGCCTACACCCTCAAGCATGACAACCATGTACGGGTGGATATCTTCTACAACAGCCACTGGATGAGCGATCGCCGCCGCGCCATGATCGACCTGTTCGGTGGCCTGTTCCTGCTACTGCCCTTCTGCCTGATGATCATCATCAGTTCGTTGCCTTTCGTCGTCAACAGCTACGGCATGGGCGAGGGCTCGCCCGACCCTGGCGGCCTGCCATACCGCTTCCTGCTCAAGGCGGCGATCCCGGTGGGCTTCGGCCTGCTGCTGTTGCAGGGTGTGGCCAATATGCTGCGCAGCCTGTGCGTATTGCTGGAAAATCGTCACTGATGGAAATCTGGGCGCTGATCATGCTGGCCGCCACCGTGGTCCTGCTCCTGCTGGGCTACCCGGTGGCCTTCACCCTGGGCGCGGTGGCACTGCTGTTCGGCGGCGTGCTCCTGGGCCTCGACTTCTTCGCCCTGCTGCCCTTGCGCATCTGGGGCATCATGACCAACTTCACCCTGCTGGCGGTGCCGTTGTTCGTCTTCATGGGGGTGATACTGGAAAAATCCGGGCTGGCGGAAGAGCTGTTGGAGACCATGAGCCGCCTGTTCGGACAGCTACGCGGTGGCATGGGCGTATCTATCGTCCTGGTCGGCGCCCTGTTGGCCGCCACCACCGGCGTGGTGGGGGCAACGGTAGTGACCATGGCGGTGATCGCCCTGCCGGTGATGCTGCGCCACGGCTACAAGCCTGAGCTGGCCACCGGCACCATCGCCGCCTCTGGCACCCTGGGGCAGATCGTGCCACCGAGCATCGTGTTGATTCTTCTCGGTGATATCGTCGGGGTGCCGGTGGGGCAGCTGTTCGCCGCCGCCGTCATCCCAGGTGGGCTGCTGATCGTGCTGTTTATTATCTATATTCTGCTGGTGGCGCGCTGGCGGCCGGACTCAGCCCCGGCAGTGACACCAAAGACCGGCGATGGCGCCCTGCTGCCCCAGGTCATCAAGAGCCTGATCCCGCCGTTGCTGCTCATATTTGCCGTGCTCGGCTCCATCTTCTTCGGCGTTGCCTCACCCACAGAATCCGCCGCCGTGGGCGCTCTGGGCGCCATGCTGCTGGCCGCCACACACCGCCGCCTGAATCTGAACAATCTGCGCGAGGCCATGCGCAGCACCACGCGCATGACCAGCATGGTATTCCTCATCTTGGTGGGGGCCACGGCCTTCGGTCTGGTATTTCGCGGCCTTGGCGGAGACGACCTGGTACTGGATTTAATGACGTCTCTGCCCGGCGGCCAGTGGGGCTTCCTGCTCGTCAGCATGCTGATCATCTTCCTGCTCGGCTTCTTCCTCGACTTCATCGAGATCAGCTTCATCGTGGTGCCCATCCTCGCCCCCATTGCGGTGCACCTGGGGGTGGATCCGCTGTGGTTTGCGGTGCTCATCGCACTGAACCTGCAAACCTCTTTCCTCACCCCGCCCTTCGGCTTTTCGCTGTTCTATCTCAAGGCCGCCGCCCCTCCCGAGATACGCATGCAGCAGATCTACCGTGGCGTCCTGCCCTTCGTCGCTATTCAACTGGCGGCACTGACCCTGGTGGTGCTGTTCCCGCAGATCGCCCTATGGCTGCCGGAGTTGATGGATCAGCTTGCCCGCTGATCTGCGCGACTGCAGCTAAAGCTAAAGGGCGCTCACCGCCCGCCGATAGTCTGCACATTCCCCGCGCGCCAGGAGGGCGCCATGTCACAATTTTTCATCGCCCGGCAACCCATTTATAACCACAAACTGGATGTCCACGGCTATGAGCTTCTGTTCCGGGCCAGTGACAGCAATCACGCCGAATTCACCGATGGCGAGCAGGCCACGTCGCAACTGCTGATCAATGCCCTGATGGAAATCGGTCTGCCACAGCTGGTGGGCAATCACCCGGCCTTCATCAATCTCACTGAACGCTTCATTGTCGAGGGCCTGCCCAGCGCCATGGCCCCCGAGCAGGTAGTGTTGGAGGTACTGGAAGACGTTCTCCCCGGGCCCGAGCTGCTGGCTGCCCTGCATCGTCTCAAACAGGATGGCTACACCATTGCCCTTGACGACTTCGAATACGATGACAGTAAGCGTCCGCTGGTGGAGCTGGCAGACCTGATCAAACTGGACGTGCTCAACCTGAATCCACACCAGATCCAGCGACACGTCACCACACTGAAGGCCTTCAACATCCCGCTGCTGGCGGAAAAGGTCGAGACCCAGGAAGACTTTCACGCTTGCAAGGCACTCGGCTTCGACTTTTTCCAGGGCTACTTCTTCTGCAAGCCAGACCTGGTCAAGGGTGAACACACCCCTTCCTGCCGCACGCTCATCCTGCGCCTGCTAGCCCGCATTCAGGACCCTGAGATCGAATTCATGGAACTCGCCGACCTCATCGCCCAGGACGTGAGTTTCTCTTATCGCATCCTGCGCTATATCAACTCGGCACAATTCAGCTACTCACGCAAAATCGAGTCCATCCAAAGCGCCGCCACCATGATCGGCCTGCAGCGCATCAAGACTTGGCTCACCATCCTCGCCATGGCGCAGATCGACGACAAACCCTATGAACTACTACTCACCTCTCTGATCCGCGCACGCATGTGTGAAACCCTGGGAAAAGCCGCCGGTCAGCCCGGCAGCAGCGCCTTCACCACCGGCCTGTTCTCGACCCTCGATGCACTCACTGACCAGCCCCTGGGAAACGTGCTGTCCAGCTTGCCACTGGCCGATGAAATCAATCAGGCACTGCTTGAACACGAGGGCACGCTAGGCCAATTACTCGGTCTGGTGCTCGCCTATGAACTAGGCGACTGGGATACCGTGGAAGCCAACCCTATCGAAGGTACTGCACCACGCGAGGCCTACCTGGAAGCCGTCGAGTGGGCTGGCCAGCTGAGCAAGGCGCTGCTTGCCGGATAAGCTTACTCAAGTGTGACATTTTTCAGGGCGTGGAGGTATACTCGGCAGCCTGCAGACAACCGAGGCTGCCGACGGGGGACATCGAAAAATGCCTCGCCAGTATAGGCCGTCACTGACGCTGTCTGCTGGGAGCACGCCGGGTTTGGGCGCCACACGGCATGGCCATAATCGGCACCAAATTCAGGCGGCTCCCTGGTCAAGAAAATAATCAATAACAAGGAGTAGAAAAATGGCTCAAGGTACCGTCAAGTGGTTTAATGACGCTAAGGGTTTTGGATTCATCGAACCGCAAGAAGGCGGCGAGGACATATTCGTACATCATTCCAGCATTGCAGGCACCGGCTTCAAGAGCCTTGCTGAAGGTCAAACCGTTTCATTTGAGGTTGAAAATGGTCAAAAGGGACTCTCGGCGATCAACGTTCAGCCTTGCTAAAACACATCAAGGCCCGCATCCGCGGGCCTTTTTTGCACACCGCCATACACATACCCCCCCCCTATCATCGCTGGCACTGCGGGCAATAAAAGGTGTTCCTCTGCCCTAATTGCAGACTGCGGATGCGGCCGTTGCAACTCAGACAGGCCTCACCGGCACGACCATAAACCTGTAGCTGCTGCTGGAAATAACCCGGCTTGCCCTCGCTATTGGTGAAGTCTCGCAGGGTAGTCCCGCCCTGTTCGATGGCCTTGTCCAGCACCTGCCTTATCGCCCTCACCAACCGTTCGTAACGCGCCCGTCCGATACGCCCGGCAGTGGTCTTCGGGTGAATACCGGCCATGAACAGAGATTCACTGGCATAGATGTTGCCCACCCCCACCACCACTTTGCTGTCCATGATGAAGGCCTTGATGCTGACGCGGCGGGCGCGTGAGGCAGTAAACAGATAATCCGTATCGAAGACATCGGACAGGGGCTCCGGCCCCAGTCCCTGCAGCAACTTGTGGGACTCTGCCGCACGCGTGGTCCACAGTACGGCGCCGAATCGCCGCGGGTCACGCAGACGCAGGCAACAACCATTGGCGAAAATGATATCGACATGATCGTGCTTGCCCGCGGGCGTGCCGGCCTCCACCACGTGCAGACTGCCGGACATGCCGAGGTGCAGGATCACCGTGCCGACGGCAGACTCTAACAGCAGGTATTTACCCCGACGGCGTACCGTGTCGATGGTCTGCCCGCACAATGCCGCCTTCAGCCGCGCCGGCACCGGCCAGCGCAGGCGCGGCTGTCGTACCACCACTTCACACACCCGCTTACCCTCGATGTGCGGCGCGATGCCGCGGCGGGTAGTCTCAACCTCCGGCAGCTCAGGCATCGCTGTCTCTGCCGGCCGCACCCTCGACGGGGGGCAGGGCCAGCAGGCGTTCGGCAACAGCGGGGGTGAAGTGGTAGATCAGGCCCAGATCCGGACGGATGAAACGGGTTTCATCCTCATCCTGCTGGAGGATGAGGCGGATCGGCGGCACATCGACGGCCAGCTGCAGGGTGACGGTCTCCCCGTCCTCGTCGCCATCATGGCGGCTGACACGCAGGGCACGGGCATGCCGCCATTCATCCACCAGTACCTGCAGGGCATCGGCAGAGGTGGCCTTGCCATCGGCAAGCTGCCAGTGGCCGTCGCGTTGCAACAGGTGCAGCCCCGGCAGCTCGATCGCCTGCAGGCGCGCGCCCGTCGGCAACAGCTGGGGACTGACCAATGAGGCCAACCCACCCTGCAGCAGATAGCTGTAGCGGTCGACGATCAGGTGCACGCGGTCGCCCAGGCGCACAAAACGCCGCCCGTGCAGGGGCTCGGTGCCACCCAGTTCCAGGATGACGTCGTTGATACGCAACACCAGATCCGGCGACGCCAGCCCAGCCTGTTGCGTATCCACCTCGCTGGCGGCATAGCGGGCCAGACTGCGCGCACGGGCAAGGCCGATGGCGGCGTCGACCCTGGCCGTATCGGCGCGGGCCGTGAAGGGTTCGACCAGCCACCATTCGCTGCCACGCCGTTCGAGCAGCGCATCGGCATGGCGTGCCGGACGGATCTCGATGCGAATGATGTCCGCCACCGCGAGGGGAGTCAGGCGCTCCGGCTCCACCGGTGGCGGCTCCTGTTGGCTGAAGCCAATAAACCCGCCGAGCACCAGCAGCGCCACGACCAGTCCCAGGTTGAGGAGATTGCGGGGACTCATTCCTCCTCCCCGACAAACAGGCCGGTGAAGGATCTCATGTGAGTGCGAGACAAGGCAAGGTTCGGCGAACAAGCGCAGTTTACTGGGTAGTAAATGAGCATTGTGAGCCGGATTTTAACGCTGTATCGTGCCACATGAGATCCTTCAACGGCCTGTTAACGTTTGCGCCGCCACCAGATGACGGCACCGGTCGCTGCCAGCCCCAGCGGCAGCAGTACCAGCCAGCCGAGGCCAATCATGCCCTGCGCCAACGGAGAGAAGGTCAGGGTGCGATCCGGCGCGACCTTTACCGGGATGTCGATGAAGCGGTCATCGTAGGACAGCCAGTTGATGAGGTTCATGCCCAGGGCAAGGTTACCGCCGTTGCCCAGGTAAGCATTGGAGAGGAAATCACCGTCGCCGATGATCGCCACGCGCTGTTCGCCGGCGTCTCCGCGCGCACGACTCATCACCACACCGAGGGTCAGCGGCCCCGGAGCGTCCTGCCCTTCGTCGAAGGCGATCTGTCCGCTCAACTCCGCCGCCTCCGACCAGCTGCGCTCGGCCGAGACAAGAATAGCCTGCCCCTGCCAGCCGGCGGGCAGCGCGTGCTTGATGCCAGCGGCCTGCGGGAACAGGGTGATGACATCGAAATTGCGCGTTACCGGGTGGGGTGGATAGGTGCTGACGATGGCCAGACGCGGATCGGAAATACCCAGCACCTGCGTCGTCGGGTCGACAATGACCCCGGGCACGAAATGTACGCCCAGGGTATCGGCCAGCGGCTGCAGGCCGTGCGGATCGCCGGGGTCATCAAGCCACAGCAGGTTACCGCCACCTTCAATGAATTGCTGGATCAGCGCCACCTCGCCCGGCATCAGATCTGTCTGCGGGCCGGCCAGCACCAGCACCGCAGTGTTGTCGGGAATGGCCGGACTACTGACCAGGTTCATCGACTGAATCTTGAAGCCCTTCTCCTCCAGGCGCTTGCCCCAGGCACCGAGGTCGTGATTGGCCTCACCCAGCGGCTTGCGCTCGCCGTGGCCCTCGAGGAACACCAGCCAGCGCTCGCCGCTGCGCGCCAAGCGTTGCAGGGCGTTGGTGATGCTCTGCTCGGACAGGCTGGCGAGCTTTTCCTGCCGGCCTTGATACTCGATCAGCAGCTCGCCGTTGACGCGGATGCCCAGCTCGCGCACCCGTGCCGGCTGCAGATCCGGGTTGATGAATTCCAGGGTGATATCACGCTTCTGGCGCTGATAGCGCGCCAGGAGGTCGCGGATGGCGTGCCGTACCGACTCGTCCTCGGTGGCAAAGGCGGTGATATTAACCGGGCCATCGAGCTGTTCAAGCAATCCGCTGCTAGCCGCAGAGAGGGTATTGCGGCCACTGGCCGTCCAGTCTGCGGTAAAGGTGTAGCGCGTGCTCAGCCACGCCAGCATCCCCACCAGGGCGAGGAACAGGATCAGGAACAGGGCGTTCTGAATACGCGTGGCGCGCCGGGTTTTACCGCTGACAAACATAGTGCTCGCTCAACCTACATTGATCCGTTGAATCGTCGCAAGAGCGACCAGGGGACATTAATAATCATTTTGACAGGCCTGCCAGCCCATTAAAACCATAATAAAACAATGAGTTAGATAGCCGCCATGAGAAGCGGCATCGGAAGCCTCTCATGGCTACCGGCATAATAGAACATATTTCCTCCTAACAAGACCCGAGAGTCGGGCACCACTGGTACTCTTTCAAGGCGTAACTTTGCAGGCTGGCTGGCGCCCTTTACGGAAAAATAATAAGCCATGGAAGAAATCGAGAGATGCCAGCGCATGCTGATTTACACTCCATGGCCGGAACTTGCTTATGCGCTATATCTGGCTTAATCTTTGAATATATGATTGATTTATGAAGGAGCTTCAGCTCCAAAAATAACCAACAAGCTCCCTACATCTTCTTCGATTCACATCTCTGATGTTTTCATGAAATCTTAAAGAAAGTGTCACTGCTCAGGTAGATGGATTAGGGTAAGCTATTGTTTTAAGCTTTCTCAAAATGGACAAAACCCCCTGATCTTGCTGGCCTTTTTGCTCTTATTTCCAGAAACGCCATTAAAAACAATGACCTAGATGCCCGGACAGCTGCAAGAAAGTAATATTAAGGGATTTTCTATTTTCGTGAAACAGGATGCACTCAATGACTCTTGTCCTGTACGTTACAAGCTATCAAAATCGAACACATGAAAAGCTTACCATTACTTTAGGCCATGAAGACTGCAGTATTGGCCGTGCCCCTGATAACGACTTCGTTCTTCCAGACGCTGACAGAATAGTTTCCCACCAACATGCCACTGTTCATTACGAGAACGGCCATTATTATCTCAGTGACAACAGCACCAATGGCACCTTTATCAACCACGCGCCTGAACCCGTTGGCCGGGGACACAGTGTCCAGCTTTATGACGGCGACACCATCACGATCGGTGAATACGAATGTCGCGTTTCCCTGACCCAGGAAGAAACCGGCGTTCCCATGCCTGAAGCCAGCCTTGCTGCGGAGCCCCCGGGGAAGCTTTGGGGGGCCGCAGAAAACCAACAGGAGATTCCTCCCCCCTACGCAATACCCGAACCTTTAGCGCATGGGGAGAAATCAGACCCGGAAAATATATTCGACGATTTCGATTTTAGCAGCCTGGGCGTGTCGGCCACGGAAGAACCTGCCGCTGCCGCCGAACACGGCGCGGCAGAGCAACAGTTTTTCCAACCGCCACAGGCAATTCCTGAAGACTGGGATGTCCTGGCCGAGAAAAAATCCGACCAGGAGCCCGCCCCGTTTGTCAGCAAACCCATTGAAACCAGGCCTCAGCCAAACCAGCCCGAGCAGGAGAAAAAAACACCTGTCGCAAAACATAAAGTACCCGTCGACTCCACCACCAGCAATCAGGCTGTGGATGCCTTTTTAAAGGGCGCCGGACTTGAGCCAACCACGCTCTCGCCGGATGAAATAAATGAATTTATGGCTTCTGCGGGAAGGCTGTTACGCGTTATGAGTGAAGGATACAAACAAATCCTTGAAACGCGAACCAGCCTGAAGAGCGAATTTCGCCTCGGCGTCACGACCATTCGCCCGGCGCAGAACAACCCATTCAAATTCTCGATAGATGCAAATGGCGCCTTGGCCAAGCTTTTGTTCCCAACAGAAAAAGGCTATCTCCCTCCCATCGAATCGGTACAGGAAGCCATTGACGATATCCAGGCCCACCAGATGGCCACACTATCCGGTTTGCGGGTAGCGCTGAGCACTTTGGTACACCGCTTTGACCCGGAGAGTGTGGAGAAGGAATTTCAGAGCGTATCCACTATCGACGGCCTGCTTCCGTTTATCAGAAAGGCCAAGTATTGGGATTTATTCAAGAACCGTTACCAGATAGCCGAGGCCGATGCGGAAAACGACTTTTTGCACCTCCTCGGCGACGAATTTGCCAGTGCCTATGAACAACAGATAGCAGAACTTAAAAGCGCCAGAGAATATAATAAGTAATGCTTCCTGAATCTGTGGCTTCAGGGTGGACATAGAGCACACCAATAGCAGGTGCTTTTCTCTATGTTTGGTGTGTCATGCGCCGTCATGAAGTTACGGATGCACGTTCCATAGGTGGCGTTAACAATTATGGCAATAACATGAGCAAAGAGAAAAAAACTATGACTATGAGCAAAACCGTTCACCACATGACGCGCCTTCTAGGCTGCATGTTCGTACTGCTCGCATTGACTGCCTGCTCTTCCAAGTCGCTGACCATTTTCCCCACCAAAATCAAGGTGCAGATCCTGGCCTCACATGAGATCAACCCGGACATCAACAATCGCCCCTCACCACTGGTGGTTCGTATCTACGAATTAAAGTCAGCGGATACGTTTAATAATGCGGAATTCTTTCAACTTTACGACGAAGAGGCGGCAACCCTGGGGGGGGATCTGATCGCCCGTCAGGAATTTGAAGTTTCACCCGGTGAAGGGCGTGAACTGATGTTCAAGCCCCAGGATAATACACGCGTCTTTGCTGTATTGGCGGCATTCCGCGATATCGATCAGGCCGTATGGCGCGCCACAACAGAACTGAAGCTGAATAAGACCAACACATTTATCGTAAAGATTGGAAAACAGTCTGTCACAATAGACCACAAATAATACAATGGGGCCGCCAATCAATCACTTACCCAGTGATTGATTGGCAGCCCCTAATTCGGGAAAGACCTATGTCATGGCGTAACAAGGTTATCTGGTCGGAAGGCACCTTCCTTCACCCCCATCATTTTCAACAACACGATCGCTATCTTGAAAGCCTGATTGATGCGCGTAGCAGAAGCCTGCAAGCCTGGGGCTGGGGCATAACCTCCCTGGATATTGATGTTGAATTGCTGGCGCTGGGGAAATTTTCCATTCGCTCGTGCCGGGGCGTTATGCCTGATGGCACGGCCTTCGATATTCCGGCTGACGCCCCACCGCCGCCACCGTTAAGCATTCCGGAAGAGCTGCATCAACAAACGGTATTTCTATCATTACCCCTGAGCCGTCAGGGCATGATCGAGACCGATATCAGCGACAATAAGGCATTGCTGGCCCGCTATCGGCCGTTTGAACTGGACGTGAATGATAATGTGACCGGCCATGATAAAACGGTTCCACTTCAGGTTGGCCAGCTGCAAATGCGTTTGATGCTGGCCGATGAAGAACGCGATCACTTCTCCTGCCTTGGCTTGGCACGCATTCTGGAAACCCGCCCGGACAAGGGTGTCATTCTGGACAATGCCTTTATTCCGCCCTGCCTCGATTGTTCCGCCAGTCCAAAACTCAAGGGCTTTATCACTGAGCTGCTCGGTTTGTTGAAACACAGGAGCGAGGCCTTGGTTGGTCGGGTATCCGGCGGCGGTGCCGGGGTGGCGGAAATCTCGGATTTCATGATGTTGCAACTGGTCAACCGCGCAGCGCCACTCATTGAACACCTGGACAAGCTACCCAGCCTGCATCCGGAAAGCTTTTATCGCACAGCCATACAACTCGCAGGCGAGCTGGCAACATTCACCGCGGACGGAAAGCGCCCGCCCGCCTTTCCTGTCTATCAACACGATGACCATGAAAACAGCTTTGCCGCCGTGATGGATGAACTGCGGCGCTCACTCACCCTGGTGCTGGAACAAAATGCCATCGCCATGGCGCTGGAGAAACGCAATTACGGCATCCACCTGGCAACGGTTGCCGACACCGATCTGTTCAAGCAAGCGCAGTTTGTTCTGGCGGTTAAAGCCAATCTGCGCCAGGAGGCATTGCAGGCCCAGTTTCCGGCGCAGGTAAAAATCGGGCCCTCTGACTACATTCGCCAGATGGTGAATTCCGGCCTGCCCGGCATTGGTTTGCGCCTGCTACCGGTCGCCCCTCGCCATATTCCCTACCATGCCGGATACACCTATTTCGAACTTGACCGAAGCAGCGAGTATTGGCAAGGACTGGAAAAATCCGGGGCGATTGCTGTCCATGTATCGGGGACGTTTTCCGGCCTGGAAATGGAGCTTTGGGCGATTAAAGGGTAGCACCTAGGTAACAAACATGACCATCGATGACTCATCCGGATATCCAGGCGACAATGACAGGACCGTATTTATCCCCCGACCGGGCGGACGCGGCGCAGCATCGGGCGTACCCACGCCACCTGCGCCCCCTCCTCCACCGTCCTACATGGCACCGGAACAACCACCATTCACCAGCTCGGGCATCAACCCGCTGGTGGGCGCGGCATCCGCCCTGCTCAAACTGGCCAGCAGCACAAGCAGCATGGTTTCTCATCACGACGTTGAAGGCCTGCGCAGGCAGGCCATGGATGAAATCAAAAGCTTTGAAGGCAAGGCCAGGGCCCTGGGTTTGGCCAATGATGTCACCTACACAAGCCGTTATGTACTGTGCGCCTTTATCGATGAGGCGGTCCTGAACACCATCTGGGGCAGTCGCAGTGCCTGGGCCCAGCAAGGCTTACTCAGCAGTCTGCACAATGAGACCAGTGGCGGCGAAACCTTCTTTGTCATCCTCGACCGCCTGCTCAAGGATCCCAATGCAAGTCTGGAGTTGCTGGAATTGATGTTTGTCTGCATCAGCCTGGGCTTCAAGGGGCGCTACGCCGTCGTGGACAGAGGCCAGGAGAAGCTGGAAGAGCTCAGAAATGTCGTCTTCGAACATATACGCCGACGCCGCGGTGAATTTCCGCGCGAGCTCTCTCCACATTGGCAAAGTCAGTCCGGCCAGAAACGCGGTTTGCGCCAATTCATCCCGCTCTGGGTAGTGGTAGCCGTCGCCAGCGCCATCCTGCTGGCCATTTTTATCGGCTTTACCGTGGTGCTGGAAGAGCGCTCTGAACCGGTCTATGAATCACTGGAAAATATTGCCAACCCTAAACCGGCTGCGACTCAGCCCGAACCATGACATCGTACGCTAGCCGGTATCGGTGGACTGGAGGGATGCACCTGAAATCACCTCATATTCGAAGGGAAGCACTGACAGCAACATGAAAAGACTGTTTCAATTTCTGAGCCAGAAATGGATTATCAGCCTTATCGGCATCATTGCGCTGGTTGTGCTGATCTGGTTTGGCGGCCCCTATCTGGGCATTGCAGAAAGCAAACCGCTCGCCAGCCCGTTCAACCGTCTGCTGGCCATCCTGATCCTTATCGTTATCTGGGGCGCCAACAACTTTCGCCTCAGAATCAAGGCCACCCAGGCAAACGACCAGATGATCGATACACTGGTTGCCGCCCCGGAACCTCCACAGGAGACGGCGGCCGACGTCTCCGCCGAGGAAGTGGCTATCCTCAAACAACGCTTTGAAGAAGCCACCAAACATTTAAAGCAAACCAGCCTCAAGGATCGTCTGTTCGGCAAGCAATATCTCTACGACCTGCCGTGGTACATCATCATCGGTCCGCCCGGCTGCGGCAAGACAACCCTACTGGAAAATTCCGGTCTGGAATTCCCCCTCTCCCGCTATCAGGATGAAAAGAAAGTCAGCGGCATCGGTGGAACACGCAACTGTGACTGGTGGTTCACCGATGACGCCGTCCTGCTGGATACCGCCGGGCGCTATACCACTCAGGATAGCGATGTCACCGCCGACAGCGGCGCCTGGCTCGGGTTTCTTGACCTATTACGCAAACACCGCCCGCGCCGTCCACTCAACGGCGTTATTGTCGCCCTCAGTGCCGAAGAGCTGTTAACGAGCTCGGAACAGGAAAGGGAACTTCACGCGCAAACCATTCGCCAGCGGATCCAGGAACTATACACACAACTGGGCGTCGAGCTGCCCGTCTATTTCCTGGTCACCAAGATCGATCTGATCGCAGGCTTCACCGAGTTCTTTGATGACCTGAACATCGAAGAACGCGCCCAGGTCTGGGGAACCACTTTTTCTCAGAATGATTCACGCCGAAGCCACGACCTGAGCGCACTGTTCGCCACTGAGTTCGACGCCCTGCTGGAAAAACTCAATGCCCGTGAATTGTGGCGTATCTACCAGGAACGCGACCAAAATCGTCGCAGGCTGATTCATGGTTTTTCCCTGCAAATGGCCGGGCTAAAACCGGTGCTTGAATCCTTCATCCAGAAGACCTTCAACCCCAGTCGTTTCGAAAGCAACCCCTGGCTGCGCGGTGTCTATTTCACCAGCGGCACCCAGCAAGGCAGCCCCATCGACCGGGTGATGAATGTCTTGGCGGGATCTTTCGGCCTAAGTCTACAGGCATTGCCGGCCTATCGAGGCCGACCCCGCAGTTACTTTATTAACCGTTTCTTTCGCGACATCCTGTTTCAAGAGACCGAACTGGCTGGCGCCAATATCCGCTATGAACGCCAACGTCTCTGGTTACAGCGCGGCGCCTATGCCGGCGCGCTCATCCTGACAGTGGTGGTCATTTTTTCCTGGGCCACCAGCTTTACCCGCAATGAGCTCTGGATGGACAAAATTGAGGCCAGCGTTGAAAACTACCACCAGGTTGCCAGCAGCCTTCCCCCCCGCCCCAGCCCGAGCGATATCCTGCAAACACTTCAGGCGGCCAAGGAAATCACCCTGGTTTACAACGCAGGCAGCAAGACACCCTGGTTTATGGGCATGGGCCTGTACCAGGGTTACAAACTCGGCGATGCCGCCGAGCGCGCCTATAACCGGGCGCTGCAGCAACTGTTAATCCCGAACATCAAGACGCGCCTCGAAGACGAAATGGGCAAGAAGCGCAGAGATCCGGAAGAATTACGCCAGCTACTGAGTATTTACATGATGCTCATCAGCCCGGACACCCTGGACGCCAGAACCTTCCGCCCCTGGGTGGAAGCCGGCTGGCAGCGTCAACTGAACGAACAAACTGAAATCCGTGATCGTTTACTCGGCCACCTGGACGCACTGCTGCTCACCAAACTGCCACCACAGACGCCGAACCAGCAGCTGATCACCAGGGCACAACGGGTCGTCTGCGAACTCCCGCTCACGCGCCAGATCTACGCCCGGCTCAAACAGCAGGCCGGCGCAAACGTCGACGACTACGACTTCGCCCGCCTGGGTAAACAAATCACGAAAATTCTCGTCAGCAAGGACAACAAGAAAATAAGCGTCCCCGGCTTTTACACCTTCACCGGCTACCATGAAATCCTCGATGCGGAAGGCATCAATACCGCCAAGCTGACCATCGCAGAAAACCGCCGCATCTGTGAAGATAAACAGGATGAACTCGCCACGGCCGATCCCGAGGCACTGCTGCGCCATGTACGCAACCAGTACTTCGATGACTACGTCGATCACTGGGATGAGTTTCTGGCCAACATTGAGCTCACCGGCATTCGCAATCTCAACCAAGCGGTCGAGACACTCGAAACACTCTCCGGACGGGATTCACCCTTGGAATTGTTCATCAAGGCGGTCTCCGAACAGACCGTCCTGGAGCGGGCCAAGCTGAAAAGTGTCCTGGATCATTTCGATGTCACCAAGGATCTCAGCAAACCCGGCAATGCTGTCGAGCGCACTTACGCACCGCTGCATCGACTGCTGCAAAGTCAGGAGGACAAACCCTCCGCCATCGACACTATTCGTAGTCAGCTACGCGATCTATACGACTACACGGCCGAAATCTCTGATGCCTCAGACCGCTCAGAGGCCGCCTTCGAGGCCGCCAAGGCACGCATGGGCAAGAGCAAAAAGGACGCCATCCGCGAGCTACGCACCACCGCACGCAAGCTTCCCAAGCCGGTGGCAGGTATCGTCAAGTCCGCCGCAACCCAGAGCTGGGGCACCGTACTCGGCAGTGCACGTGCCTATATCAACACCGTCTGGCGCAGCAGCGTCTTGCGCGAATACCGCGCCAGCATTGAAAACCGCTACCCGATATTCCTCAAGGGACAGCAACAAACGGCACTGGCCGATTTTGGCAATTTCTTTGGCGGCTCGGGCAGCATCGATAATTTCACCAAGACCTATCTGGCCCCCTTTGTTGATACCCGCCGCTGGCGCCTGCGCGTGGTCGACGAACGCAGCCTGGGGCTGAGCAATAAGGCCCTTTCCCAACTCAAGCGCGCCGCCCGGATCAGGGAAATGTTCTTCCAGGACGGTGGCAATCAGGTCACCGTGCGCTTCAAGCTGAAGCCCGTGTATCTTGATGCCAGCGTCAAACGCTTTCTCATTGACCTCACCGGCAAGCGCCTAACCTATCAACACGGCCCACCCCGCACCTCGGCCATTGAATGGCCCGGCCAGGATAACAACAACCGCGCCCGCATCATCTTTGAACGCATTGGCGCCGGCAGCTTCAGCATCACCAAGGATGGCCCGTGGGCCTGGTTCAAGCTTCTGGATGTCTCCGACACCGAACGGCGCAGTAATGACCAGATCATCATCAACTTCACCACTGCCGGCCTGAAGGCGAGCTATCAGCTCCAGGCCGCCAGCGTCACCAACCCGTTTTCATCGAGTGATTTCGCCCGATTCCGCAGTCCGGAGCGGCTCTAGTGGCCATACAAACCCACCCAGGCTACTACGGAAAAATCCCCAGCAAGGGCGATTTCATTACGCGCCACCTGCCCGGATCATTCGTAGAGCCTTGGGACCAGTGGTTACAGTCCAGCATCGCGGCCAGCAAGGCGCAGCTGGGTGAGCAGTGGCTCAATTTCTATCTCACCTGCCCGATCTGGCGTTTTGCCATCAGCAGCACAGTGTGCGATGAACAGGCATGGATCGGCATCTTGATTCCCAGCGTCGATCGTGTCGGCCGATATTTTCCCTTCAGCATCGCCCTGCCCCTCGGCACGCCAAACCACCTGCTCACGATTGCCGGCAATGAAGATGAATGGTTTACCCAGGCGGAAGCGCTGGCCCTGACAGCGCTTGACCGGGACAGACAACTGGAAGAGTTAAATCGATCACTAGATGAACTCGGCCTGCCAGCAGGCCTGATGCACCCTGGCGGCTCACCATTACAGAAAGACATCAATACCGACCTGAGCAATAGTGGCCACTGGCATTTATCGTGTGGTGCCACCACATCCATTAATCGAAGCCTCATTACGCTGCTGGAACAGCTTCTCTACGAGCGCCTCACCCACTTCAGCGTCTGGTGGACAAACGGCTCCGAGCACATCGAACCCTCCTTGCTGATCTGCAAAGACCTACCCTCAGCGGAATCCTTTTCCGCCCTGCTTGACGGCCAATGGCAAACACGGGGATGGGACAATCCTTTGAATTTGACCGAAGCAGCAGTGACAGCACAGCAAAACGCCGGAGTAGAAAGCACATGAGCAATGACACCTTGCTTGTATGGTCCTCAGCCTGCGAAACCCATCCGGGCAAAGTCCGTAAGGTAAACGAAGACGCCTGCCTCGACCTGCCCGAGCTGGGGCTTTGGGCCGTGGCCGATGGCATGGGCGGCCATGAGGCCGGTGACATCGCCAGCCAACTCATTGTCGAGCAATTAAGAAACATCAGAGAGCCTTCAGACATTCACGGATTTATAGCCGAAGTCAAAGCACGCCTGACAGAGGCAAACCGGCAACTCAGGGAAATGGCCGGCCAACGCTTCCATGACCGCACCATCGGCAGCACCATCGTCGCCATGGCAGCCTTTGGTAATCAGTGCGCCTTTATCTGGGTGGGCGACAGCCGCATCTATCGCTTGCGCAACGGCGAGCTGGAAAGAGTTACCAAAGACCACAGCATGATCGAAGACTACATCGATCAGGGCCTGCTACCCCCTGAAGGAGCAGAAGCAAGTGAAATCGCCAATGTATTGACCCGCGCGGTTGGTGCGGAAGACGAACTGGATGTTGAATGTAAAATTGCCACACTGTGTGGTGACGATGTATATCTCCTTTGTAGCGACGGGCTTTACCGTGAAGTCACCGACAGCCAAATCATCCAGGGCATGGCAATGGACAACTGCGCGGATAGCGCTAAGCGAGTATTAGAACTGGCCCTTGAAAATAAAGCCAGGGACAACATTACCGTTTCTGTTATACAGATAAAAAATGCGTTTGCGTAAGGCGTTTTTGTATCACGGGCACAGATTGGAGCTATATACGTCCGAGTTTAAGCGCCAACATCTATGTGACTTTTTAAGATCGACAACTTTCCATTCCCCATCCGTAGCCCGGTGAAACGTAATTATGTGAATATCCCCACGCACAGAATCATCCAAAAAACCATCTCTAACCAAGGTGACAGTTACTTTGGTTGGGTTCTCGATATTGTCAACCTCCGACTCATACACAACTTTCTTTAAATCAGACAAATCAAATAGATTGTATGCATATAGCTGAATATCTTTTACCCAGCCTTGATGACTATTAGAGGCTTCTAAAATCTTATCGTTAAGCCTGGAAAAATCCATTTTTTGCCAAGATAAGACAACCGGCCCCGGTTCTTTAAATTTATTACTAGTCACTGTAGCACACGACACAGTCGCCACAACAAGCAGGATTAAAAGCAGTGATCTCATATTCCCATCCTAGTGCCGTGCTATTTTAATTTTTGACCAACTTTCTGTTTAATGACCGCAAGCTGTGACTTGAGATTCTTACCGGGGCAGCTGGTAGCTGTACTGCCACCAGGAACATTGAAATACCCATATATATTCTTACTGTTTAAGCCATGCGCTTTACACCAGCCGGTCAGAACTGAAACAAGACTACTTATTTGTGCTTGCGAAGGCGTTTCTTTTTCGAAATCCCCAACAACACAGACACCTAGCGATCCCTGGCTTACCCCTTTGGCATGCGCACCTTGTATATTCTCAGGGCGGCCATTAACAATCGCACCGTTCCCCCGATAATCTTGTGATAACCAATTTTGAGAAAAGCCACGTTTTTTTATGCCACTTGGCGATATCAGCTTTTTTTGTCGTGGACTATTTAGAGGCAGAGTGGTGTACAACTAACTTCTGAACTTTCATAAAACCTCTCCTATCTTATTGGAACCCATTTCAAAAACTGGAGGTCTATCGAAGATGGTCACTCATCTCATTGCGGTCTCGTCAGACAGCTTTCTGAACGGGCATAAGAAAACATGCCCTCTCTCATGCCGCGTGAGGATTTTTCAAAATCTGTTAATGCCGCATCGCAATTAGAGTAGAGAGCAGCATAACACAATGTAGCTAGCATTAACGCAGCTCCCCCTCATCAAACCGGACACGCGGTTCTCCCGCATACGGCTTTCCGATGCTCTTTTTCCTCAAGCATGCACACCTTTCCAGGCTGGGGTAACTGGCACTTTATACAGACCAAGATGATCATAAATATAGCACCGTGGAAAACGATGATAAGCAGCCCCTCGGTTGTTAACCTTATGCCGGTACCGCAGATGACACCGTAAACGTTCTTCCATGTAGTACTTGACCTGCTTCATCTTGCAATGACCATGGCCATAATGGAAGTAATTGCTCCAGCCTCGGGCTGTTTGATTGAGCTTGCCTACAATGACATCTATCGGAACAGGGTTCATGTCCCGCCGAGTGTAAAACTTGATCTTCTGTTTTATGGATTGTATCGCTTTGTCGGACGGCTCTACCAGTGGGAAGTGTTTCCCTGACTGTTTTGCCTTGACGACTCCTATAC
>CAZTPE010000003.1:12201-33666 GCA_964614545.1 uncultured Ectothiorhodospiraceae bacterium | reverse complement strand
ATCCCGCCCGTGCCCGGCTTCCTCGAAGGCCTGCGTGAGATCTGCGATGAACACGGCAGCGTGTTGATTTTTGACGAGGTGATGACCGGTTTCCGCGTCGCCCTCGGCGGCGCACAACAGCATTATGGCGTCACCCCGGACCTCACCACACTCGGCAAGGTCATCGGTGGCGGTCTGCCGGTAGGCGCCTTCGGCGGCAAGCGCGAAATCATGGAGCAGATTGCGCCGCTGGGTCCGGTCTATCAGGCCGGCACCCTGTCCGGCAACCCCGTCTCCATGGCCGCCGGCCTGAAAACCCTGGAACTGGTTTCCGAGCCAGGCTTTCACGATGAGCTGTCCGCCACCGCCGCCAAACTCTGCGAAGGTCTGAAAGAACGCGCCAAGGCCGCCGGCATCCCGCTCACCACCAACCAGGTCGGCGGCATGTTCGGTATCTTTTTCACCGATGCCGGCAGCGTGACGGACTTCTACCAGGCCACCCAGTGCAACGCCGACCGCTTCAAGCTATTCTTCCACGGCATGCTGGGCCAGGGTGTGTACCTGGCGCCTTCGGCCTATGAGACCGGTTTCGTCTCCGCGGCCCATGGCAATGCCGAGATCGACGCCACCCTGGCGGCGGCGGAAAGGGTCTTCGCCAGCCTGTAACGGGCGGCGAACCGCAGCCATCACCAACAGCCATCGCAAGGGAATGCACATGCAACGGCTCGACACATTCCTCCGCACCAGCACCCTCTGCGCCCTGTTGGCCGGGTTGCTGGTGCTCGCCACATTGCCGTCATTTGCCGCAGAGGGCGCTACCGAAACCATCCCGGTGGAGGCCCGGCCGCTGGCCGAGCTGGCCGTCTACCCACAATACCGTGCCCCGGCCTCAGTGGTCAGCGACAACGACAGTCGCATCAGTGCCGAGGTCGGCGCACGCATCATCGCAATCCCGGTGCGAGTCGGCGAGATAGTGAAAAAGGGTACGGTACTGGTACAACTGGAGCGCACCGATTTTGAGCTGGCGCTGGCCCGTGAGGAGACGGTGTTGCAAGCCTTGCTGGCACGCATCGAGCTGGCCGATTATCAACTCAGCCGGGCACGTGCCCTGTCACAGAAAAAGGTGGTTTCCGAGGAGTTGCTGAAACAGCGTGAATCGGAACTGAGCAACCTGCGTGCCCAGCTGGCCGGACAGGAAGTCGCCCTGACACAGGCCAAACGCCAGCTGGAAAAGTGCGCCGTACGCGCCCCTTTCGAGGCCATCATCAGCGAACGCCTGGCCCAGATCGGCGAACTGGCCAGCCCTGGCAGCGCACTGCTTCAGATCATCGACAATCACCACCTTGAGGTCTCCGCCCAACTGCAGGCACAGCTGGCGCAGTCCCTGGCGCGGGCTGAACGGCCCGAGCTGGTCACCCCGCAGCGACGCTATCCGCTCACCCTGCGCCGCATTGTCCCGGTCTTCGATCCCCGCGCCCGCACCCGCGAAGCACGCCTGCTTTTCAGCGCCGACAGCGCCCTGCCCGGCAGCGCCGGCGAGCTGGTATGGCGCAGCAAACAGGCCCATCTGCCGGCGGAACTGCTGAGCCGCCGCGATGGCCGACTGGGTGTATTCGTCGTCGACGGTGAACGGGCAAAGTTCCTTCCCCTGCCCCACGCGGAAGAGGGCCGGCCGGCGGAGGTGTCACTACCCACTCAGACGCCCGTCATCACCCTTGGCCGCTTCCGCCTGCAAGATGGTGACGCGATAAGGATGAAACCGTGACCGGCTCAGGCCACCGCGCAACAGGCGCTGGAGAGCTCCTGCATGCCCTCATATTCCACCGGCGATTCCTGATCCTTCAAGGTATACAGCCGGTAGTCCACCTTCTCACCCTGCACCCGGTACCACTCGTCGCACACCTTGCGCGCCTCTTCCACACTGCAAAACGTCCACAGCACAGCACCATTGTCGGCCATCAGAGTGGCCGTGCGGTTGGGCCATTCCTTGATAAAAAAGATCATGATCGTTTTCCTCTTTCATGTTTAGCGGATTACGATGCCAGCTTAGTGTCAGTGCATGACGGCTTTATTGCCGCATGATGAACATTGGATGACAGCCGTCCGCATGCCATGAAATTTCTACGCCACTTCCTGGAAAATCACGTCCTCGCCAATGCCACCTTCGTGGTCATTCTGCTGGTCGGCACACTCAGCTATTTCCAGTTACCCCGCGCCCAGGATCCGGAGATCAATTTCAACTGGGTGGCCGTGTTCACGGCCTTGCCCGGGGCCTCGACAGAGGATGTCGAAAAGCTGATAACCCAGCCGCTGGAGGACGCCCTGCAGGGGCTGTCCGACGTCAAGTTCGTCATCAGTAATACCCGTGAGGGCATATCTGACATCAGCGTGCGCTTCGATGACATCGACGAACGCCTGTTCGACAAGCGCCTCACCGACCTGCGCCGCGAAGTGCAAAACAAGGCCAACACCGATCTGCCCGATGAGGCCAGTGAACCTTTCGTGATGGAATTCACCACCGCCAGCCAGTTCCCCACGGCGATGGTGGTGCTGCACGGCATGGCCAATGACGAAACCCTGCGCCGCGCCGCGCGCAACATCCGCGACGACATTGACCGTCTGCGTGGCGTCGATACCACTGACCCCGCCGGCCTGCAGGATCCGGAGATTCAGATCGAGTTCGACCCCGAGCTGCTGCGCGGCTACGGTGTTACCCCCACCCAGTTGGCCGACACGGTGCGCGCCCACTTCCGCGATGTCTCCGCCGGCGAACTGCGGGTTGGTGAGCAATCCTGGCTGGTGCGGCTGATCGGCACCAGCAGCGACCCCGGGCAGATCGCCCGCCTGCCGGTCAGCACCAGCAGCGGTAATACCCCGATCGGTGAACTGGCCAGCGTTCAGCGCGTGCGCGAAAAGAGCACCAAACTGGCCATGCACGAAGGCAAGCCCGCCGTGCTTCTCGCGGTGACCAAGAAGCCCAACGCCAACACCCTGGAACTGGTACAGCGTGTCGAAGACTACATCGCCGGAAAAAATGCCGTACTCGCGCCACTGGGGCTGGAGCTGAAGCTGCTCGACGACCAGACCGCCGCCACCCGCGACGCCCTGCGCATCATGCAGAATAACGCCGCGCTGGGCCTGCTGCTGGTGGTGCTGGTGGCGTGGATCTTTCTCGGCGGACACATCGCCGTCTTCATCGGCATCGGCATCCCCTTCACGCTCGCCGCGACTTTCCTGCTGCTCAACAGTATTGGCGAAACGCTCAATCAGTCCGTACTGCTGGGCATCGTCATCGTGCTGGGCATGCTGGTGGATGACGCGGTGGTGGTGGTCGAGGCCATCTATTACCGCTTGCAGCGCGGCGCCCAGGCGCTGGATGCCGCGATTGATTCCCTACGCGAGGTGTTCAAGCCTGTCACCTCCTCGGTATTGACCACCATGGCGGCCTTCCTGCCACTGATGCTCATGCCCGGACTGGTGGGTGACTTTATGTTCATCATTCCCTTCGTCGTCTCGGTCGCGCTGGCTATCAGCCTCGTTGAGGCCTTCTGGATGCTGCCGGTACACATCAGCGCCTCCCGCGTCAGTTTCAAAAAAATCTCCCGCCTGCAGACCCTGCGCGTGCACTTCACCCATTGGGTGCGCATCACCTACTGCCGCCTGCTGATCCGCGTACTACGTTACCCCAAGCGCTCGCTGGGCGTCATCGGCCTGCTGCTGGTGGCGGCGCTGGGCCTGCTCGCCAGCGGCCAGGTACGGGTGCAGTTCTTCGCCTTCGATCCCTCACGGCTGTTCTACGTCAATGTGCAGATGCCACCCGGCACATCACTTGAAACGACCATGGACACCCTGCTCGAAATCGAAGGCAAGGCGCGCGAACACCTCGAAGACAACGACACGCGCGGCATCATTTCCGTGGCCGGGCAGATGTTCACGGAGATGGCGCCCTATTTTGGTGACCAGTACGGTCAGATCGCCTTCAGCCTCAACCCGGATCACAACCAGACCCGTACGATCGACGAGATCCTCGACGCCATGCGTGCCGATGTGATGGCCGTGCCAGGGCCCAGCCGTGTCAACTTTTTCGTCATCAAGCCCGGCCCGCCCACCTCCAGCCCCATCAACATCAAGGTGCGCGGCGACGATTTCCAGCAGCTGCGCGCCGCCACCGACGCCCTGTGGCGCGAGCTGGATGCCATGCCCGCGGTGCGCGACATCCGCGACGACGACAGCGAGGGCAAGCCCGAGCTGCGCCTGCGTCTAAACACCGACGCCCTGCAACGCACCGGCCTGCGTACCAGCGACGTGATGCGCGACATCCGCCTGCTGTTCGATGGCGAAGTAGTGGCCAGCATGCAGGATCAGGGCGAAAAGGTGGAGGTGCGGGTGCGTGCGCGGCCACTCACTGTCGACGACATCAACGAAGCACTGCGCCAGCCCATCGCCCTGCCCGCCGAAACGGGACAGCAGGCCCGCGAGATCCCGTTAGGCGAACTGGTACACGTCAGCACCGGCGCCGGCAAGGCCTATATCCGCCACTACAACTTCCGCCGCACCATCACCCTGCAGGCGGAGCTGGACCAGGCACAGATGGATACTGTCACCGCCAACCGCCTGATACAGGAAAAGTGGCAGACCCTGCGCGTGCAGTTCCCCGGCGTGGATCTGGAATTCTCCGGCGAATTGGACGACATCCAGGAAAGCCTCGATGCCATGGCCTCACTATTTCTGTTCGGTGTCGGCCTCATCTACCTGATCCTCGGCAGCCAGTTCCGCAGCTACTGGCAGCCCTTTATGATTCTCGCCACCGTGCCGCTGGCCTTCATCGGCGTGGTATTCGGCCTCGCCGTCACCCACAACCCGCTGAGTCTGTACACCCTGTACGGTGTGGTGGCCCTGGCCGGCATCGCAGTGAATGCCGCCATCGTCATGATCGACGCCGCCAACACCCGCCTTGCCAATGGCATGAGCGTGCTGCATGCCATCGTCTATGCCGCACGGCGGCGCGTGATCCCCATCATTATCACCTCGCTGACCACCATCGCCGGGCTGTTTTCGCTGGCCACCGGACTGGCCGGTAAATCACTGGTATGGGGGCCAGTGGCCTCCGCCATCGTCTGGGGCCTGGCCTTCTCCACCGTACTGACACTGTTCGTTATACCCCTGCTCTACCGCACCTTCATGCGAGGGCATGCGCAGCAAGCCAAGTAGGGTGGACACTGTCCACCGGAAGATCCGAACAAAAAGCGGTGGGCAATGCCCACCCTACGGACTTGCACCATCCAATATCTGACAACAATTATTGATACCCATGAAACAATTCCTCTTCACCCTGTTCCTGCTTGGCAGTTTGAGCACAAATCCCCTGCAGGCCGCACTGACGCATGACCCGGCCCTGCACTGGCGCACCCTCACCAGCGCACATTTTGAGATCCATTTCCACGATGGTGAAGAGACCCTCGCCCACGAAGTCGCCGCCATCGCCGAGCAGACCCACAAACGGCTGATCCACGAACTGAACTGGCGTCCGGCGAAACGCACCCAGCTCATCCTTACCGACCGCTTCGATTTTTCCAACGGCTCGGCGACACCCTTTCCACGCAACACGATGAGCATCATCGTCACACCGCCACGTAGTGACAGCGTCATCAATGATTACAGTGATTGGCTGGACACCCTGATCACCCACGAATACACCCACATCCTGCATCTCGACAAGCGTGCGGGTCTTCCGGCCGGTCTGCAAAAGGTCTTTGGCCGGATGCTTTTTCTCTTTCCCAATGTACTGCAACCACCCTGGTTCATCGAAGGACTCGCCACCTACCATGAAACCGATAACGCCAGCCACATCGGCCGCGGTCAGAGCACCCAGTTCCGCATGCTGATGCGCATGGAGGTCGAGTACGGCATCAAGCCGGTCCGGCAGATCAACCAGCCGCTGGAAAGCTGGCCCATGAATACGGTTCGTTATCTCTACGGCGTCTATTTCTATCAGTTCGTGGCCGAACGTTACGGCAAAGAGAAAGTGCAAGAGTTAGTCGAGCAATACAGCGACAACCTCATCCCCTTCATGATCAACAGCAACACCCGCAAGGTGCTCGATGCCAACCTCAAGCGACTGTGGGTTGAATTCAGCAAATATCTGCGTGATGACTTCCGCACCGAAATCACAGACATTCGCCAGCGCGGCGAAACGCCAACACAGCAGCTCACACGCTACGGCTATTTCACCGGCATGGCGCGGGTAGCCGACAATGGCGACGTCTATTTTCTGCGCGACAACCAACAGAGCGAGCCACGCCTGATGCGCCTGCGGCGTGGCGAACAGGCACAGGCCATCGGCGACATGCGCGGCCGCCACTTCGACCTGCACCCCGAGGCCGGCATCGTGGTCGCCGAAATCGACGCCACCCACAGCACCAATCTGTTCGCCGACCTGTATCACATAGACCCGCACAGTGGCAAAAAGACCCAGCTCACTCACGCTGGACGCTATCTTTATGCAGCCTGGAGCCCGAATGGCCAACAGATCGTCGCGGTGCACAACAGCGGCGGACAGAGCGCCTTGCACCTGCTCGACGCTAACGGCAAGTTGCTGGACATCCTGTGGCAGGGCACAAATCACACAGTGCTCGGCCCGCTGGACTGGTCAGCGGACGGACAACAGCTCGCCCTGCCGGTATGGCGCCGGGACAGCCTGTGGAACCTCGAAGGCTTTTCACTGCGCACACGGCAGTGGCAGATGCTCACCCACACCGCAGGTATCGAGACCACGCCACGCTATTCGCGCGATGGCCAGTCACTGCTGTTCAGCGCCGACTACGATGGCGTCTACAACATCCGCCGACTGGATCTGCGCAGTGGCAAAATCGATACCCTGAGCAATCTCCTCGGCGGCGCCTTCGCCCCGGCAGAAGCACCCAACGGCAGCGGCCTGTATTTCACCGGCATCGGCGCGCGCGGCTTCGACCTCTATTTTCTGCCCACACCGCAAGCACGCCCGACCCTGCACACGGTGCCCGCTGGCAAACCACGTCCAGCAACCGCCGCCAGCACGACCAGTGGCGAAATCACCGACTACAGCCCGCTGCCACGCATCGCCCCCACCTGGTGGCTGCCCTGGCTCGCATTCAGCGACGACCGCAGCGAAGTCGGTTTCACCACCTCCGGCAACGACCCGCTGAATCGACATAACTACAATTTGTCATTTGCCCGTGACGTAAAAAATGACTGGTTCGTCGGCCGCATCGACTACCTCTACGACCGCTGGAACCCCACCCTCAAGTTCAGCGCCGAGCGGCAGATCATTAGCCTGCGTGACAGTAACGACAAGCCGGTGCACTTTCGTGACAGCGACAGCCTCACCCTTGAGGCCCTATGGCCCTTTTTCCGCTATGACCGGCGCTGGACCCTGCATGCGGGGCTGGTCTCCGAGACTGAATCGGACAAACGCATCCTGCCCGGCTTCGCCCCCCAGCCGACAATCCGCGACCAACTGCTGGGCCTCGCCGTCACCTATGACTCCAGCCGCCGCTATGCCCGCTCCATCAGTCCCAGCAATGGCCGCCAGCTACGACTGGTCGCCGAGGACAATGACCTTCTCGACAGCGATTCCAGCGGCCAGGTCTACACCTTGGACTGGCGTGAGTTCATCGACCTGCGGGGCGAACACGTCCTTGCCGCACGCCTGGTGGCCGGCTGGAGCAGCGACAAACCACGTCCCTTCCGCCTTGGCGGCAGCCTGTCGAATACCATCCCCAGCGACCCACGCGCCGCCGCCCTCGGTCCCACGGATGCTATCTTCAACCACCGCCGCTACGCCCTGCGCGGCTATTCCGAAGGCCTGCGTGATCTCACCGGCCGGCGCATGGGGCTGTTTGAGGTGGAATGGCGCTTCCCCATCCGCCTCATTGAACGCGGCCTGATGGCCCCCCCCATTGGCGTGCATCGCCTGCATGGCGCGCTGTTCTTCAATACCGGCGATGCCTGGAATGGCCGCTTCGCCATGGCCGACCTGAAATCCGGCATCGGCGCGGAATTCAACGCTTCCCTGGTGCTGGGCTACTGGCTGCCCGTGAACCTGCGCCTGGGCTATGCCCTGGCTCTCGACGACGACGGCACAGAGCAGATCTACCTGAATTTCGGCGGTTCATTTTAGGAAGCGCCCCAAAAATCTGGCACAATCGCGACATGTCCACCGACAAAGCCATTCCCCCGAAACGATACTGGCTGCTTGCCTGGCTACTGACATTGGCCATAATCCCGGCCCTCTCCATCTACGGCCGACGCCTGCAAACCCTGGCCCGCGAAAACCTCGACACGGGCCTCCTCGCCTGGCTCATCGCCACCCCGACCCTGCTGCTGGTGTTTGCCGTCCTGCTCCACCAGGTGCGGCACGGCAACTACCGCCAGCTCTGGCACCTGAGCTGGGCGCTGGCCCTGTTCGGCCTGCTGCCGCTGACTCTGCCGGCAGTGGAAGAACGCCTGCACTTCCTCGTCTTCGGCGCCTTCGGCCTGGCCGCAGGCCGCGCCTTTCCCATCTGGCTGGCAGTATTTCTGGGCACGGCCGCCGCCGGCCTCGACGAGCTGTTGCAGTGGGCGCTGCCGGACCGGGTGGGCGACTGGCGTGACGTGGGTTTCAATCTGCTGGCGGTGGGCGGCGGCCTGCTGCTGGCGCGGCTGGGCAGGCGCTGATGCGGCGCTGGCTGGCACCCTTCGTGGCCGGCGTCGTCATGGCCTGCCTCGGCACCCATGCCGGCGCAGAGGAACTGCGACTGCGGGTACTGGACGTCGGCGAGGGGCAGGCCGTGCTGCTCCAGCACGGCGAGCACGGCATCCTGGTCGATACCGGCCATGCCGGGCAGGCACCGCAGGTGCTTAGCACCATCGATGACAGCGGCATCCGCCAGCTGGATATGCTCATCCTCAGCCATTTGCATCCTGACCACGCCAGCGGCTATTTCCGTCTGCGCGAGGCCTGGCCGGACACCCCGGTGCTCGACGCCCAACATCCGCTGCCAGCCGACATCTCACCGGACATGGTGCGCTGGGTGAACGAGGCCCTGTCCGCCGATCCTCTGCGTCGGCGGCTCGCCGCGGGCGATACACTGCCCTGGGGGGACGTGCACATCGAGGTTCTGTGGCCCGCGGTCTTTACAAGCGACAACCTCAACCGCCATTCGCTGGTGCTCCACATCCGCCACGGCAAGCGCAGTGCACTGCTGATGGGCGATGCCGGGAAAGAGGTGGAACGCGCGCTGCTTCAGCAGGGGAAGGGACTCAACGCGGACGTGCTCGTGGTCGGCCATCATGGCGCCAGTGACGCCGGCGACCCGGCCTTTCTTGCCGCCGTGCAGCCACACTGGAGTATCATCTCCGTCAACCGCAACAACCTGCGCGGCTATCCGCATGCCGACACCCTGCAACGCCTGCGCGCCGCAGGCGGGCAGATACTACGCACCGACGAAGACGGCGACATCTGCCTGCATCTGCCACGTACGGAGGCCGTCACACCCTGCACAGAATAACCATAGAAAAATTGAAATTGCCCGGGAATTGTCTCGTCACACCGCTCTGCGGTGTAACGCAAGAAAGCCAGGATAATCTATCGAGATAGGGGTGGCGCTGAGCGCCACAGGATATGTAACACCGCAGAGCGGTGTCATAAGTTCAAGGAAAAACACGGAAATCATAACCTATTATTAGCATCACTCTCCGGCAACACAGGCGGAAGCGGACAATCAAGGCCCGCCGCAATCGCTCTTAATATTTCGATGCCGGCAATAGTGACCCGCCCATCCTTGCTCACACATGCCAGGCAGGCCTTTAAAAAACGCTCCTTGACAAGTGGTTTCATTTTCGCCAACTCATCCAGCGCAGTCGCCAAGGCGCTCGGGGTCATCTTTGAGCGTGGCTGGAACTTAAGTGCATAAGCTCCGATCGATTTTATTCCTGCATCAAAAGCCTTCCGGGCTTCACTCTCGTGACGGTGTTCGGCATGGGCCAGCATTGAGAGCAGCAATTCAGCGGGCACTTTCACTGCGCCAAGGTAAAAATACTTCTCCTTATCCCGCTTGCGTAAACCATAGGCAATGTCTAACTGGTGCAAAACCAATTGCTCAAGAATCCATTCGGAGAGAGCAATCCGCTTGTCGGCCTTGATAAAACCGGTAACCAGCGTGCGAAATGCCTTATATTGAGGCAGTGACAATACCCGTAATGAAGGCATCGCCATATCGACGAGGGGTAAACGAAGTGCTTTCGGCAACCCGGCGATGCTGTCCACCAAAGACAGCGCCTTTGCCAACACCACAGGGTTTCCGGCATCGACTTTTGTCGCCCATTGCGCTTCTCGTAGCACAGGATCCCTGTCGGCCAGCATGGCCAGAATAATGCCTTGCGCCCCTATCGGATTTTTGGCCTCCGCCCTTACCACTTCAGGCAGTTGATCGATGAGGGTATGGGCATGTTCAATGTGGGCTTCCCCCGGGCGGCCCATTAACTCAATCGCCAACATGGCTTCAACAACACCGGCCGTTGTGTCCAGTTTCTGCTGTTGTGTTTTTCCGGCCGGCGCCGTTTCCGGGACGGGCTTGGGTGGCTCAGGAGCCGGCTTGATAAACCGCCCATCCCAACCCGGATCAATTTTTCTTATGCGTTTTTTAAGGGGGGGATGCGTTGAAAGCAAGGCCGTGAAAAAGGAACTTGCGCCTTCCGCAAAATAAGCATGGCTGTATTCTGCCGCTGCGGGAGATCCAAGCAGTCCACCAGAACTGAGCCCGCCTATTTTCTTCAGCGCCCCGGCAATGCCATCCCGGTTACGGGTATATCTTACCGCAGAAGCATCGGCCAAATATTCCCGCTGCCGACTAACCATGGCCTTGATCAATTGCCCGATGGTCGTCCCCACGAAACCAACCGCCATCAATCCAAAGGCAAGGACAAGTATGGCCAGAATGGCGCCCCCTGTGTCCCGTCCCCGCTGCCTGACATGCCGCATGCCACGCAACAGGTAATAACCAATCATGCCGATCAGGAGAACGCCGTGAAGAACACCGATCAAACGAAGATTCAGACGCATGTCTCCATTGAATATATGACTGAATTCATGGGCGACCACCCCCTGGAGTTCATCACGGGTAAGGTGGCGCATGGCCCCATGGGTGATACCGATGACCGCGTCATTGGATGAATGACCAGCGGCAAAGGCATTAATACCGCTGCCTTGCAGCAAATAGACGGGAGGAACCGCTACGCCCGAGGCAATCGCCATTTCCTCAACAACATTCAGCACCTTGCGCCTGTCGGGATCAGCACTATCTTGCGGAATAATTTCTCCCCCCAGGGATTCGGCGACCGCCCGGCCGCCTGCCGACAATTGAATAAATTTAAACAGTGTACCGCCAGCAATCACCGCAGCCACAACCAGCCCCGTTGTCCAGAACATCCGCCAGTCAAAATAATATTCTACGTCCGCCCATGAACTGAAGAACTGCCCCGTTGCGTTGAACACGATAACGCTCATCAGCAAAAGATTCGTGATGGCGACAATACCGAAAATAGCGCAGACAAACAGGACGACCAACACAAGGGTCGATCGGCGGGCCTTGCTCTGAGCCTGAAAGAAATTCACAGGTCGTTACATCAAAAAGAGACTTTGGGCGCCTCTTGAATGGCGGCGCTATCTTCGAATTCCAGATTGACCGCATCGGCCCTGTGTCCGAACATGCCTGCAAACATGTGCTGAGGAAAAGACTGCTTGTAGGTATTGTATTCCATGACGGCATCATTGAAGGCTTGACGGGAGAAGGCGACCTTGTTTTCAGTGCTGGTCAACTCCTCGGTCAGTTGCATCATATTCTGGTTGGCTTTAAGGTCCGGATAATCCTCCATGACGACATTGAAGCGACCCAACGCACCCGCCAAACCACCTTCAGCCACACCCAGGGTCTGCATTGCCTCTGCCTGACCAGGGTTTGCGTGGGCCTGTTTGAGTCCATTTGATGCCGCATTCCGGGCACTGATGACGGCATCCAACGTTTCACGCTCGTGCTGCATATATCCCTTGGCGGTTTCCACCAGATTCGGGATCAGATCATAACGACGCTTGAGCTGCACCTCTATCTGGGCAAATGCATTTTCAAAGCGGTTTTTGAGACTGACCAGTTGGTTGAATATTGCAATGATGTAGAGCACGGCGGCAATAACAATAACCAACGTAACAATCGTGGAGATCTCCATAAAATTTTCCCGTTTTCAATGTAACCAAAAATTATTTATACCAAAAAAATAAACGTTCTTAACCTTCGGATTTGCGGCCATTCCCGCTCAGCGCCCCGCCCGCACCAGCCCACCCAGGCCGGCGTCTTCCAGCGCGGCGTTGAGGTAGTTACGCACCGCGTGGGCATATTCGAAGGTCAGCGCCTCCTTCAGCAGCTTGCGTGCACGGCGCTGGGTAAAGCTGCGGATCACCCACTTGATGCGCGGCAGGTTGGCGGCACTCATGCTGAGACTGTCGACACCCATGCCTAACAATAAAATGACGGCCGCCGGGTCGCCGGCCAGCTCACCGCACACGCTCACCGGGGTCTTTTCTTCGTGGGCGCCATCGACGATCTGCTGCAGGGAGCGAATCACCGCCGGATGCAGGCCGTCATAGAGCTCGGCCACCCGCGCATTGTTGCGGTCCACGGCCAGCAGATACTGGATAAGATCGTTGGTGCCCACGGAAAGGAAATTCACCCGCCGTGCCAGTTCGCGCACCTGATACACCGCCGAGGGGACCTCGATCATCACCCCCACACGCGGCATGCTGATGTTCACCCCGGCGTCGATCAGCTCATGATGCGCACGGCGCAGCAGGCGCATGGCGTCGTCCACCTCGGCCACACTGCTGATCATGGGGAACAGCAGGTCCATATTGTTGAAGCCGGCGCTGGCACGCAGCATGGCGCGCAGCTGGACGAGAAAGATCTCCGGGTGATCCAGGCTGATACGGATGCCGCGCCAGCCGAGGAAGGGGTTGTCTTCCTCGATGGGAAAATAGGGCAGGGCCTTGTCGCCGCCCACATCCAGGGTACGCATCACCACCGGCGCGGGCGAGAAGGCCTCCAGCACCTGACGATAGATCTGACACTGCTCTTCCTCGCCGGGAAAGCGGTCACGGATCATGAAGGGAAATTCGGTGCGGTACAGGCCGATGCCTTCGGCGCCGCTGCGCCGTGAGGGGCTGACGTCGGCCAGCAGACCGGAGTTGACGTACAGTGGGATGCCCACCTTGTCCGGCGTGATGGCGGGCAGGTCGCGCAGATCGCTCAGTTCCTTCGACAGCTCCTGCTCCTCACGCAGCAGGTGGCGGAATTCGTCCCGCACCCGGCGTGGCGGGTCGATATAGACACGCCCCGTATAACCATCGGCAATGATCTTACGGCCATCCACACGACCCACCGGCAGGTCGCTGGCACCCATCACCGCCGCCACCCCCATGGCACGCGCCAGGATCGCCACGTGGGAAGTGCTGGAGCCGCGCACCGAGACCACGCCGGCAAGACGTTTGATAGGCACCTCGGCCAGCATTGAGGCGGTGATTTCCTCGCCGACGAGGATGGTACGGGTCGGGAACTTGCGCGGTTCAACCGGCCCCTCGGAGACCAGCTTGGTGAGAATGCGCCGCCCCAGATCACGCACATCCTCGGCGCGCTCACGCAGGTAGGCGTCCTCCATGGCGTCGAAGGCACGCAGGTGTTCGTTGATGGTGTCGCGCAACGCACCCTGCGCCCAGTTGCCTTTACGAACACGAGCGATGGTGTCGCCCACCAGACCGTCGCCGTCGAGCATCATCAGATAGGCATCGAACAGGGCGCGATCCTCGGCCGGCAGCACCGATTCCATGCGTTCCAGCATGGCCTGAATCTCGGCGCTCACGGCGTCCACGGCCCGCCTGAATTTTTTTACCTCGGCGCGGCTATCCTGCACCTCACGATCCGGCACCGTGTCGAGGTCCGCATCGTGATAACACACGACGACAGTACCCATGGCAACCCCTGCTGCACCCGGCTGCCCCTGCAGGGGTTCGGCGCTGCGTGAGCGGCGCCCCTTGCGCGAGTTCAAACCACTGATGCCGCCACTGGCCTCGGCATGGGCAATAGCCCCGGCCAACTGCGCGGCAATGGTGACCAGAAAGGCGACGCTGTCCTCGCCAAAGGAGGCATCGGCGAGGCGCTGCACCACCAGCACCCCCAGCAGCTGACGGTGGTGAATGATGGGCACGCCGAGGAAGGAGTGGAAGCGTTCCTCTCCGGTCTCGGGAAAGTATTCGAAGCGTGGATGGGAAGGGGCATCCGCCAGATTGAGCGGCTCTTCACGCTCGCCGACCAAGCCGATCAGACCCTGCGCGGCATGCAGACGTACCGTACCAATGGATTCGGGATTCAGTCCATCGCTGGCCATGAGGACGTTTTCACCCAGCTGCTTGTCCTTGAGATAGACCGAGCAGACCTCCACCCCCATCGCAAGCTTTACGCGGGCGACGATAATCTCCAGCGCCTGATCCAGGTTCTCGGCACTGGTGACTTCCTGAACGATGCGCCGCAGCGTATCCAGCATCCACTAAGTCTCTGTTGATCCCCGAAGGGAAATGGCTAGCCATATGTAGGGTGGGCATTGCCCACCAGGAATGAATCGGCAGAGGCACTCGGTGGGCAGTGCCCACCCTACATGACTGGTGACCGAAACGCAGAGGCAGAAAAAGGTCGCGCCCGGCAATTCATCAAGATCGAATGGAACGGGGAGGCCGTTGCGGCGCTCCCGGCAACAGGGGCGCCAGTTCCTCCAGCGCCAGACGATAGACATCACGCTTGAAGGCGACCACCTCTTGCAGGGGTTGCCAGTAGTCCACCCAGCGCCAACCATCAAATTCCGGTATGTCGCCCAGATCCAGACGCACATCCTGGTCTGGGGCCTGCAAGCGCAGTAAATACCAAATCTGCTTTTGACCGATGCACATGGGCTTGCAGTCACGGCGCAAAAAACGCTTCGGCAACCGGTAACGCAGCCAGCCGCGGGTACTGCCGACCACTTCCACCTGATGCGCCTGCAGACCGACCTCTTCGCGCAGTTCGCGGTAGAGTGCCTGCAACGGATCTTCGTCGGCCTTGATACCGCCCTGCGGAAACTGCCACCCCTGTTGACCAATACGGCGCGCCCACAGCACACGCCCATCCGTATTACTCAGGATGATGCCCACATTCGGTCTGTATCCGTCGGCGTCAATCATCGGTCAAATCAACAACTTATTCCTACGATTGGCGATTGTTCCACATCTGTCGTGACCCGCGCAAGCATGCTAGTACACCGCCAAGTTTGTATCAACGGAGTACTTGTTCCTGGTCTGGCACGCTTTCGTTATCATAGCCATACTTTTTTCATGCTGAGAGAACACCGTGAGCCTGGCAATTTTCGACCTCGACAACACCCTGCTGGCCGGGGACAGCGACTATCTGTGGGGCCGCTTTCTGGTCGAGCAAAATCTCGTCGATGGCGAATCCTACGAGCGTGAAAACCTGCGTTTCCTACACGAATACGAGGCCGGCACGCTGGATATCCTCGAATTCCTCGAGTTCAGTCTCAAACCCCTGTCGGAGATGGAGCCCCAACGACTGGCCGAGCTGCACCGCCAATTCATGGCGGAAAAGATCCAGCCCATCATCCTGCCCAAGGCCCTGGCGCTGCTCGACAAACACCGCGAGGCCGGCGACACCCTGCTCATCATCACCGCCACCAACCGCTTCGTCACCCGCCCCATCGCCGACACCCTGGGCATCGAACACCTCATCGCCACCGAGCCGGAACAGATCGGCGGTCGCTATACCGGCCGCGTCGCCGGCACCCCCAGCTTCCGCGAAGGCAAGGTGACACACCTGGAGGAGTGGCTGCGGAAACACGGCGAAAACCTGGCCGGCAGCGGGTTCTACAGCGACTCACACAATGACCTGCCACTGCTGGAAATGGTTAAATACCCGGTGGCCGTTGACCCGGACGACACCCTGCACGACCACGCCCAGGCCCGCGGCTGGCCCATCATCAGCCTGAGAGACAGCGCAAGCTGATGCCGCGACACGGCAACGCCTTAGCACTCCGTCCAGATAATATTGGTGGAGTACTGGCATTGGGCCTGTTGCTGTCCCTGTTACCCACGGCAATCATTGCCGCGCCGGCGGAAAAGGCCGCCAGTGAGCGGCCCCGCATCGGCCTGGCGCTCAGCGGCGGTGGCGCCCGCGGCCTGGCCCATGTCGGCGTGCTCAAGGTGCTGGAGGAGAACCACATTCCGGTCGACATGATCGCCGGCACCAGTGCCGGGGCGATCATCGCCAGCCTCTATGCCATGGGTCTGTCCGCAGCCGAGATCGAAACGACCATCCTCGGCATCGACTGGAATGACGGCTTCAGCGACGACGCCGAACGTAAATACCGTTCCTTCCGCCGCAAGCAGGACGACCTGGATATCCTCACCACCCTGCAGGCCGGCATAGACAGCAACGGCGTGCTTCTCCCCAAGGGCCTGCTGCAGGGCCAGAGGCTGGAACTGCTGCTGAAAAGAATCACCAGCGGCGCCGAACGAGTGCATGATTTCGACCGACTGCCGATCCCTTTCCGCGCCATTGCCACCAATATCGAGACCGGCGAACGCGTCACCCTTGCCGGTGGCGACATGGCACGCACCCTGCACGCCAGCATGGCCATTCCCGGGGTGTATGCGCCGGTCGAGATCGATGGCCAGCTGCTGGTCGACGGCGGCCTGTCCAGCAATCTCCCCGTCAAGGCGGTACGCGACATGGGCGCCGACCTCATCATCGCCATCGATATCAGCACTCCCCTGCTGTCGGCCGACGAACTCACCTCGGTGCTGGCAGTGGCCGAGCAGGTGTCATCGCTGCTAACCCGCGACACCGTCGCCGGGGAGCTCCAATACCTGTCCAGCGACGACACCCTCATCACCCCCGACCTGAAAGGCTATTCCTCGGCCGATTTCGACCGCACCACCGAGATCATCGCCATCGGTGAACAGGCCACCCGCAGCCATCTCGACAGACTGAGCCGCTATCGCATCGACGCCGAACACTACCACGACTACCGCCGCGGGCTGGGCCGCCTGCCGCCCCTCACCCCGATCATCGACGCGCTCATCATCGGCACCAATTCCCATCTCTCGCAGGCGCGCCTGGCCAACTACATCCGCCTGCGGCCGGGCGACCGTTTCGACCGCGCCCAACAGGAAGAAGACATCAGCATGCTGTACGGGCTCGGCTATTTCTCCCACATCAGCTACCAGTTGGACGAGGACGATGGCCAGACCAGCCTGCTGATCGACGTGCGCAAGAAGGACTGGGGGCCGAATTATCTGCGTGCGGGGGTCGCCATGACCGGCGACTTCAGCGGCTCCAACAAGATCAACCTGGCCGTCGGCCTGCTGGCCACGGAGGTCAATGCCTTGGGTGCCGAATGGGAGACCGAGCTGAGTTTCGGCGAACGCTCGGGGGTTCACAGTGAATTCTTCCAGCCCGTCAGCGCCGGCTCGGACTACTTCGTTGCCGCCAGCCTCAGCGCCCGCCAGCGCAGCGTCAAGCTCTACCGCGACGGCTCCAACCTGCTCACCGCCCGCCTGAGGGAACGGGAAGTGGCGCTGGATGCCGGTCGCCAGTTCGGCAACCGCGCCGAGCTGCGCCTGGGCATCCTGCGCTCATCGAGCAAGGCCGACGTCACCACCGGCCCACCGCTGCCCGATGTCCGCAGCGAGGACGGTGCCTACCGCCTGCGCTTCACCTACGACACCCTCGACAACCCCAACTTTCCACACCGTGGCAGCTACGGCCAGCTGTCCCTTTCCTCGTCGAGGAGCAAACTGGGCGCCGACGCCAACGTCGACCTCGGCAGCCTCTCGCTCTACCAGGCCGGCCGCTGGGGCAACAATACCCTGTTAGGCAACATCAGTTATTCGGACACCATCAACAATCGCTCCAGCCTCCCCAACCTGTTCCAGCTGGGCGGCTTCCTGAGCCTCTCCGGCTATGCGCAGGACGAGCTCGGCGGCGCCTACACGGCACTGGCGACGCTGGCCTATTACCGCACCATGAACCACTACTTCATCAAATCGGCGGAAATACCGTTGTATGTCGGCTTCTCCATGGAGGTCGGCAACGCCTGGCAGACGCGTGCCGAGATCGGCTTCGACTCGCTGATCCACGCCGGCAGCGTCTTCATCGGCGCCAACACTTATATCGGCCCCGTCTACATCGCCTACGGCTTCAACAGCGACGGGCGACAATCCTCTTACCTGTTTCTTGGCCGTGTCTTCTAAAGGCCATCAATCATGACACCTCGCGTCACGCTCGGCCTGCTCCTGCTGCTGGCCCCGGCCAGCCTGCTGCTATCCCTGCTCAGCGGCAGCATCGACATCAGCCCCTGGGCGCTGCTGACCCACAGCGCCGAACCGCTGGCACAGACCGTGGTCTTCGAGCTGCGCCTGCCGCGTGCCCTCGCCGCCTTCGCCGTCGGCGGCATGCTGGCCCTGGCCGGGGCGCTGATGCAGGTGCTGCTGCGCAACCCGCTCGCCGACCCCTACGTGTTGGGCATCTCCGGCGGCGCCGCGGTGGCCGCCCTGCTGTCGCTGATGGCCGGTCTCGGCGGCCTGCTGCTGGCCGGCAACGCCTTCCTCGGCGCGCTGGCCTCCATGCTGCTGGTGTTCGGCCTCGCCCACGGCCGCGGCACCTGGACCGCCACCCGGCTGATACTGACGGGCGTGATCGTGGCCGCCGGCTGGGGAGCCCTGATCGGCCTGATCCTCGCCCTCGCCCCCGAACGCGGCCTGCACGGCATGCTGTTTTGGTTGATGGGCGACCTCAGCCACACCCCACCGCCGCTGTGGGGGCTACTGGCCTGCGGCCTCGGCCTGCTGCTGTGCCTGCCGCTGGCGCGCGACCTCAATGTGCTGGCACGCGGCGAACTGGCCGCCAGCGCCCTCGGTGTGGCGGTACCGCGCCTGCGTCTGCTGCTCTATTTCATCGCCTCCCTGCTCACCGCCGGTGCGGTGACCATCGCCGGCAGTATTGGCTTTGTGGGCCTGGTGATCCCTCACCTGCTGCGCCTCCTTGGTCTGCGCGACCACCGCCACTTGTTGCCCGGCTGCGTACTCGCCGGCGGCAGCCTGCTGATACTGGCCGACACCTTGGCGCGCACCATCGTCACCCCACAGCAACTGCCGGTAGGCGTCATCACCGCCCTGCTCGGCGTACCGTTGTTCCTGTACCTGCTCAACCGCCGGGGGACCAGTCTGTGAACCCGCTGATCACACACCACGGTAGGAGCGGGCCATGCCCGCGATGGACTCCTTATCAAGGCTTCATCAGCGTACTTGTAGGAGCGTCTTTAGGCGCGACAGCTGGATATAAAAAACTGTCGTGCCTAAAGACGCTCCTACAATGTTATGCATCACAGCTTTTGTGCCACAAACCATCGCGGGCATGGCCCGCTCCTACGAAGCTGGTTATCAATAAATGGCAGGGGAGGCAGGCATGAGCACACCCCTCCTTTCAACCCGCGGCCTGAGCGTAGAAATCGCCAACAAACAGGTCTGCAACCATCTCGACCTCGACGTCATGCCGGGCCAACGCTGGGCGCTACTAGGCATCAACGGCGTGGGCAAGACCACCCTGCTCCACACCCTCGCCGGACTGCGGGAACCTGCTGCGGGAGAAGTGCTGCTCGATGGCCAGCCGATAAAGGCACAACCACGCCGGCAGGTCGCCCGGCAACTGGGTCTACTGCTGCAGGAAGAGGGCGATGCCTTTCCGGGCACGGTGTTGGAAACGGCTCTGAGTGGTCGCCATCCACATCTGGGACGCTGGCAATGGGAATCGGCCGCAGACATCACACTGGCCGAGCAAGCGCTGAAACAGGTAGGACTAGCCAGACTTGAGAAACGGCAGATCGGCACCCTGTCCGGTGGCGAACGCCGCCGCCTGTCGCTGGCCACCCTGCTGTGTCAGGAGCCACGGCTGTTCCTGCTCGACGAGCCCATCAACCACCTCGACCCACACCAGCAGATTGCCCTGCTGGAGCTGCTCGCTGCACAGACGCAAGACGACACACGCGGCCTGCTGATGATCCTGCACGACGTCAATCTGGCCAGCCGCTTCTGCGACCAGGCCCTGCTACTGTTCGGCAACGGGGAGACCCTGCACGGCTCAACTGAGTCGGTACTAACAACGGAAAATCTTGAACGGCTCTACGGCCACCCGGTGATTACATTGGCGGGGCCTAACGGCCCAGTCTATCTGCCCCGATAGGCATATCGCGACAGGAATATCCCTCCACCCGTGAGATGCTGGATATCTACTCAGTGGTAATACCTTTCCAGGCACGATCTCTTTCGCTCGCCCCTGCGACCAGAATCGCCCACAACTCCTCCATGCTATGACACGCACACAGCTCCTGCGAAGCGACCAGTTCCACCAGACCCAGCCCCCCGGTTTTCCGAGGTCACGGCAATAGCCTGACCGAGCTGCCCGTAGCACACCATCAGGCACTGATAAAAAAGCTCGGCCAAGTCATCGATTTCCACCAGCCCACGCTGGTAGCAATTGATGGCAGCCTGCCATTGCTGCTGACGTTCCCTATACCTGCCCAGAGCGACAATCGCAGTTAGGTATTTATTGCGCAGACGCATGGACAAGGCCCAGGAAGCATCCACATCGCCGTTGATAAAAGGCCCGTGGTCGTACCTCGATCTCCTGCGAAGGGTATTCAGGGTAGTCTGTCTGTAGATCCTTCAGCCGTTCATACCAGTGGTCAAACTGGCCATAGCAATCACATTGATGCATGAAACTTTCCACCGGCCCAGGACAGATACAGGCCCTCGGCGTCCCGGCTGTGTTAAAAACCGTCATACGCCTGCGCGAACTGTTACCGTGCCTCGGCGGGATCCGTGGATAGGCGACAGCTTCCCAACCAGAACAGCAGCCAGGGCTGTTGTTGACGCAGCGCTGGCGACACACTGACCAGCCGCTGCTGCAGGGTTGCGTTACGCCCTTGTTCAAACAATGCCTTCGCATGCTGCACAAGCAGCCGGATCAGGCCCTGCCAGTCCTCGGCCTGCCGAAACAGATCCGCGGGTGCCTCCATCTGGCCGGATTCCATGAGCAGTTCTGCAGCCTGCCGTTGCATCGCGGTGCGCTCCAACCCGCCGGGGCGGATATCCACACAACGGGCCGCTGACGGGCATGGCCCGCTCCACCAAACACACTTTACCATAGGGTTTTGGTTGGTTATTGACCGCAAACAGGTTAGAATGAGTCCAACTCATCGCCAAGCCTGGCACTAGCCGCTAGAATGAGTGGTTACAGCAAGCCCCGATTTACCACCTAACCCGGAAAATTCATAAATTATGCACAGTCTCGCTAGCCTATTGACTCCACCGGAAATATTTCTTCA
>CAZTPE010000003.1:0-12101 GCA_964614545.1 uncultured Ectothiorhodospiraceae bacterium | reverse complement strand
CATAAATTATGCACAGTCTCGCTAGCCTATTGACTCCACCGGAAATATTTCTTCAGTTGCCCGTTATCACCGATACGGGACGCCTTCGGAAATTTTCCTGTGAAACCAATATCCTGCGCGATCTTTGCGCAAATTTATGAAATTTCCGGGCTAACATCAAACAGATAGACAGGAGAACACCCGATGGCACATGAATTGCCCGCACTACCCTATGCCCAGGACGCCCTCGAGCCGCACATTTCCGCCGAGACCCTGGAATACCACTACGGCAAGCATCACCAGACTTACGTCACCAACCTGAATAACCTCATCGAGGGCACCGAATTTGCCGATGTCTCTCTCGAAGAGATCATCATGAAAGCCAGCGGTGGCCTGTTCAACAATGCCGCCCAGGTCTGGAACCACACCTTCTACTGGAACTGCCTGAGCCCCAACGGCGGCGGCGAGCCCAGCGGTGACTTGATGGCTGCCATCAACAGCACCTTCGGTTCTTTCGATGAATTCAAGCAGAAGTTCGCCACCTCCTGTGCCACCAATTTCGGCTCCGGCTGGACCTGGCTGGTAAAGAACAGCGACGGCAGCATTGAAATCGTCAACACCAGCAACGCCGCCAACCCCATGACCGACGGCAAGACCCCACTGCTGACCTGCGATGTGTGGGAACACGCCTATTACATCGACTACCGCAATGCCCGTCCCAAGTATGTCGAGGCATTCTGGAACCTGGTCAACTGGGACTTCGTGGCGAACAACTTCGCCGGCTGAACAAGCCCGTTAATCCGCGCATAAAAAGGGGCCATTGGCCCCTTTTTTCATATCTGTCTATCATTATCCCACGCCCTCAAAGCACAGGTATCCGACATGGAGTACGCCATCATCTTCGAGCGCTGGCTGCATATCACCGCCGGCATCCTGTGGGTCGGCCTGCTGTATTTCTTCAACCTGGTGCAGATGCCCGCCATCACCGCCGCGACAAAGGACGGCAACGGGCCCGGGCCGCAGGCGATTATGAAATACATCGTGCCGCGGGCCCTGCTGTGGTTCCGCTGGGCCTCCATCGTCACCTGGCTGGCCGGTGCCGCCCTGCTTGGCCCAGCCTTCATCGCCGCCTTTACCCTGCAGCCCGGCTTCGTCGACATCGGTATCGGTTCCTGGCTCGGCACCATTCTGCTGTTCAACGTCTGGGTAATTATCTGGCCCAGCCAGAAAAAAATACTCGGCCTGACACCTGCCGACAAACAACAGAAAATGCGTGCCAAAAAGACCGTCGCTCTCACCGCACGTATCAATCTCGTGCTGTCTCTGCCGCTAATCTATTTCATGAGCGCACAGGCCCATGGCGGTTTTTGACAATGAGCAACAAAAGATGTCTGGCCACAGTTGTCTTGTTATGATAATTACGTTGCGCTGCAATAGCCAAGCAGGGTGATCGATGGAGACCGCGATCTATCCCCGACTTCCCTCCAGTTAAAGCTTGCCCAAAGGGTAAAACAGGAAATAATTTTAACCCATAATATATTGATGATTATCAAACAATCACATTCAGAAAAAATCATAATAAGCCAATATGAAAAATTTCATACTAATATTTAGCTTAATGATTTCGGGCATTAGCGTAGCCACGACCGAAATCGACTATGTTCTCGTGAATAAATCAGAAAAGAAGCTGTATCTTCTATCCAAAGGAGATCGGGTCAGAGAATATAATGTTGTTTTTGGTGCCAATCCCAAGGGACATAAGCAGCAACAAGGGGATATGCGGACACCTGAAGGAAAATATATTCTTGATTACAAAAAATCAGACAGTGCATTTTACAAGGCTATTCATATTTCATACCCCAGCGAAGCAGACAAAAACAAGGCAAAGGCTAGCGGCGTAAATCCCGGCGGTTTAATAATGATTCACGGCCAGAAAAATGGTTTAGGCTGGCTGTCAAGATTAACCCAGCAATATGATTGGACAAACGGTTGCATAGCCGTCACTAATGCTGAAATAGATGAAATATGGAGGCTGGTAAAGCTAGGCACACCCATTGAAATAAGGCCATAAAATACAAGCCAGACCATAGAGGAGCATTGCAATAGCTACTCCTTTAATTTCTGTAGGTACTCCACCAACTCATGGATCCGTGTACTTGGGTTATCTGTATGATTCTCCCGTGCTGCTCTCAAGGCTCGTAGTGCATTGGCTTTAGCGTATTCCAGTTGCCCCAGTCGTTGATCAAACACGCCATGAACTGCCTTTTTGTAATCCGACCAGAACTTGTTATTTAACTCATGCATTACCGTTTCACAGATGCTCTTGCTTCCGGTAGAGTTAAATGGTTTATCCGTATAAGTGAAGTGCAACAGCAGCCAATACTCAAAGCAGGGCACAGAGGGAATCGCCTGAAAAACCCCTTTAAGGTTTCTGCTATCCAGCATATCCAAGGCCGGTTGATAGTCACCATGGGTATCTTTATCAAACACGCAAAAGACTCTATCAAAGGCATCACCAGCTTTCTTGGCCTCGCGATAGAGATCCTCCGCATAACCCACCACACTCGTAGGACTGGAACCACACTTACCGGTGATCTTTACATTAGCACTACCAAGCTCATAGCAATCTTTCAACTCCTCGAAGTAATTGGGCTCAGTCTTTCCGCCCTCGCAAACGATCAGCACTTTGTCATAAGGCTTTCGTCTCGCCTTTCGCCGGGCTAACTCTTTGGCCTGCTTGGCCTTGCGTTTATGATGAACATTATCCGTCCCCATGCCGCACCTATGCTGTTTTCAGCTTCCGGATATAGGGCAAAGCACCATAACGCCCAGCCAGGTAAGACATCTCCAGATTCTCTCGATTTTTTCGCGGGCTAAAATCAGATAACGGAATCAGCTCAGTAGCCTGCCCCTCATCCTTTTCACAAAACCAGATCTGGTCACGGCGAAACACTTCCTGGCTAAGAATGGAGGTCTCATGCGTGGTAAACACCAGCTGTGAATTATTGGGATTCGTCTCCGGATTGTGGAATAACTCCACCAGAAAACGCACCAGTTTAGGATGCAGATTGTCATGCAGCTCATCAATAAACAGCACACAGCCATTTTTCAAGCTATCTAACCAAGGTCCGGCAAAACTGAAAAGCTTTTGAGTGCCATCTGATTCTTCACCAAACTCAAACATTACCGTACGGCCGTCTGCGGTCTGGTGTACCGTTTTAATCTCAATGAGTTCTTTATCTTTCAGCTCTTTGACCAACTGCTGTTTATACGCCTCAGGCATGTTATCCGGCAGGCTGTGGATATCAAACTTTTCTTTAATCACCTGCACATCATGGATATCCAGATCTGCCGCCTTCAGAAAATCAAGCACCCGTTCGTGGCTATCCGGGCTCTCACACAAGGAAGCGGTGAAGCCAGGCCCCCACCCTCCTAACTGAGCAGTGCGCAAGGTGCGCTTAAACCAGTCATACACTGGTTGCAATTGCTCACTGTTAAGCTGGACTGCGGTGGAAAGAAATAGCGCATTCGGGCGTGTAGACTCCTGCCAAAGCTGTTTTTGGCCGGATAGTGCTTTTCCCATCTTCCAAGCATAGCTCTGCTTTTTCTCATCCCAGACCCGGCTGAACCAGCGTTGGGGCGGCCCCTTGGGGAAAGCCAGCAGCCACTCCTCCAACACTTGGGTACGAGTGGCGGTAAAGCCATATTGGAAACGAACGCCACCAGCGATAAATACCACCTCAAATTCGCTGGGTGCCTGCTCTGTTCCAACATCCAACCGGAAGGGGGAGATAGACAGCTCATCACCACGCTGTACCTTGGTGGCAGAATCTGCCACCACTCGTTCCATGGCGTGTAAGGCTTTAATAAAGTTGGACTTACCCGCCGCATTGGGGCCGTAGATAGCCGCCGAGCGCAGCAGCGCCGGGTTACCTGCTCCAGGAGGCTGAAAGGTATTGCCCTGCTCCAGCTCATCTCCCTTCCCCTTGACCAGGCTAAAGGTTTGCGCTGTTTTAATAGACCTGAAATTGGCTACCGTAAACTCAATCAGCATCACTCTACTCCTTAAACGGCTGATTTCGACATTTAATGTCAATACATACCACAGAACAGGCCATCAACATAAATATTTACAGCATTTTTGGTATTTATTGACAAAAATAGCCACTTACCTACCTAAGCATCAACTCACCAGAAGCACTCATTCACGGTCAGCTAACCCGGCCAGATAAACTCCACCCGGATGCCGCTGGGCTCGAAGCACATCATGTGCATGGCGGGGCCATCACGCAGCAGTTCCGGGGCGAATTCGATGGACACATCCTGTGTGGTTTTGATGCGCGCATGAACGGCATCCAGTGCCTCACGGCTGGCGACAGTGAAGGCAACGTGGTGCAGCCCAACGTTATGGCGGAAATCAAAGTGGCGCGCGTCTTCGGCAGCGCCCCAGAGGGTCAACATGATCTTCCCGTCCGTGACAAAGATAGCGGGGTAATCCGGGTCGCGTCGTGTCTCCTTCCAGCCCAGCACATCGATAAAAAAGGCCGCCGAGGCTTCCAGCCGGTCGACATTCAGACCAATGTGATGGACGCCCTGCGTCATGGGCGCTTGCGTGTCATTTTCCATCATCTTCCTCACTCATCGTCACCGACAGACGGCTCTTGCCGGGATCGATGAGGTAATGCGGCCGCGCCTTGATTTCGTCGTAGATGCGCGCCACGTAGCTACCCAGCAGGCCGAGACTGAACATCAGCACGCTGCCGATGATCAGCAGCAGCAGAATCACGGTGGTGAAGCCATCCAGGGCCTGGCCAGACAGCTTGTCGTACAGGGCCTTGGCGCCGAGCAATAGGCTAACCAGAAATGTCACGCCGCCGAGGATCGTCACCAGTTGCAGGGGCAACGCGGTGAATGAGGAGATGGATTGCCACGACAACTTCAGCAGGCGCAGTGCGCCCCATTTGCTTTCACCGGCCTCGCGCGCGGGCTCCTCAAAGGGAATCTGTGCGGCAGGGAAATGCATCCAGCTCACCAGGCCGCGGAAAAAGCGTGTTCGTTCGGGCAATGAGCGATAGGCATCAATCACCTTGCGATCGAGCAGCTTGTAGTCGGAGTGGTTGTGCAGATCGAGACCGGTGAGGGCATCGAAGATGCGGTAAAAGACATTGGCGAAATAGCGGTACGGGCCGCTGCGGGTGTTGCGGGAAACTTTCACCGCCTCCACCACATCGGCTCCGCCCAACCATAATTCGACCATCTTTGGCAGCAGCACGGGCGGGTGCTGCAGGTCACTGTCCATCACCACCACGGCATCCGCATCGGCGTAATCCAGGCCGGCCATGATGGCGGCCTCCTTGCCGAAGTTGCGGTTCAGCACCAACAACGAGACGTCGCTGCGTTGTTCGCACAGGGCCTGCACGATGTCTGGTGAGACATCCGTGGAACCGTCATCGACGATAAGCAGGTCTGCGCTGACGGACGCCGGCAGGGTCTCGAGCTGGCGCAATATTACATCGAGGTGCTGGCGCAGGCCGTCGGCTTCGTTGTAGACCGGGATGATGAGGGTCAGATTGCGCATTGTCTGTGTGTTTCGTGTTGTCATTGTTTTTCTATTCGCCATCGAAAGGGCAACAAAAAATTCACTGTGGGAGCCGCTCCCACAGTTTTCGTATCGTTGCAGGCATTACATTTGAATACACCATTGCCAACAGTAACAGTGTCAATGCCGACAAGCTCAGGCCGGCATAGAAATTATTGGGCACGAATTCAAACTCGATATTGTGCTCGCCATCTTCCAGCCACACGCCATTGAACAGGTGGTTGGCGCGCACTACGGGCAGCGATTCACCATCGACACGCACCCGCCAGCCGGGATAATAGGATTCGTTCCACACCAGCAGGCCCCGGCCATCGACCTGCACCCGCACCGTCATGCGATTGGGCGATGACCGCTGGCTATCCAACACCCGACCGCGCAGGCCGGTTTCGTCGTGACCGCTCGGCGTTAGTGCGAAGGCGCTTTGACCCACAATCATGGCGCGGTCTTCGCTCGCAACTTGCAGATAGTCGCTGCCACGATTCAGCACTACACGGGGGAAATACAACATCGGCCGCGGCTGACCCAGATCCCACAGCAGTGGCGTCAACTGGCGTGCCGACTGTTTCAGCCAACGGCTGCGCTGAAAGAGCGGCATATCGGTCATGATGTAGCGCACGTTAAGAAAGGCCAGATGTTGCAGGAACTGGCCATTGGGTGGCAGGCTGTCGAGCAGCCCGGAAATCAGTGCATGATCGCGGATAATCAACCCTTCCGTACCCTGCACATAGCGCACCCCGGCAAGGGTGCCGATGTGTGGTGACAGCTGGCGGCGGTATTCACGGTACACCTCGCGCACGCTGTCCGGCTGCTCACGATAATACGAGCGGGTGTAGACAAAGCCGGCCCCCTCCTGCCCCAGCCAGCGGGTCTCCGGGATATCGTCCAGGGCATAATAGTCACTTGGCGCTTCGAGATTGATCTCGCCGTTGAACCAGGCCAGATCGACCACCAGCACCAGCACCGCCACCACGGCGACCAGCAACCAGCGCGGCCGCCGTGCATACTTTCTCAGCCAAGCGTCCACGCCTAGCCCTACCAGCATGGCCAGGGCGACGTGCAGCAGGACCACGTATTTTTCCGGGTAACGAAAAATAGCGATCGTCTTGTAGACCCACATGGCCGCTGGATTGTTGCCGCCCAGGGCAAGGAATACCCCGATACCGCCCAGCGCCAACCAGAAGAGGGCCGGCCCGCGCCGCGCCCAGAGGGCGAACAGGGAGAAAGCGATGGCAATCCAGCCGATATACAACGACAGGAACAGAGGCACATAGCCACCGCTGTAGACCTCGGCGATGCGCCAGTCTTCGCGCGACAGGGCCGGCGGCAAGATCAGGCTCAGCAATTCACCGAAGCGCAATGAATAGCTCTGGATTTCCGCCGTCGACAGGCCAGCGGTGCGCACCGACTGGCTGTACAGTTCATAGGTCGCCAGCAGCTGCGGACTGGCCAGCAGCAGGGCCACCAGATAGGCCGCCGCCACGCGCGGCACCCAGGCCAGTCGCACGCGTAGCCCAGCCGGTGCCAGCATGATCTGCCGCCCGGCCACCACCAGCCCGGTCATGATGCTCACGTCCGGCGCACCGGCCAGGGTCTGCAGACCTACCGCCAGTGCGGCCAGCGCCCAGCTGCGCGATCCTGGTGCACGGGTATCACGCTTAAAGGCCCACAGTACCCACGGCAGCCAGGCCAGGGCCTGCATAAAGTTGATCATGTTTAACGTACTGAGCATGCAGCCGCCAAAGGTGAACACGGCGGCGCTGGCCAAGGCGGCGGGAGCTGCCAGCCCCATGCTGCGTGCCAGGCCATAGCTTCCGGCGGCGGCCAGCAGCAGGTGGAAACTCAGCAGCAGGCCGATGCCGCGGGTGCCGTCGGCCAGCAGTAGCAACCACGAGGCCGGGTACAGCACGCCGGTCTGCATCTCGGCGAAATAGGGTGTACCCATGGACACGCCGGGATTCCAGAACGGCAGCTCGCCGCGTGCCAGGGCGTCGGCCAGGAATTGCTTGAGCGGGATGAAGAAGACTTGAAGATCGCGGAAATACAGCGCATTCCCCACCACCAGCGGCCCCCACATCAGCCATAGCACCACCAGCGCGAGCAGGCTCAAGGCTGCGGCGTCAATGCGGCGGTCGGTCATCCAGTCAGGCAACGGCGATTGTGTGTCGGGCATGATGTCATAGCGTCGGGAATTCGTCTGGCGCAGAGAATAACATGCCCCTGCACAGCGGCCGTTCGTCACTAAAGGACACTTCTCTTCATTTTGTGGTCTCTGCGCAAGCAATGATTAGAAGGGCCCTTAAGTTCTCCCCGGCCCCTGCCGAAACCACGGTGACGAACTAACGGCTGAACCCCTGTGAGCAATAGCGCCCCCATTACCATCGACGAAATCACGGCACGCCCCCTGCCGGTCTTTGCTCACTCCGTACGCGGCTTTCAGCGTCTGCGCTCCGAAAAGACCGCGCCGTGGAAGCACTACGGCGACATCATCCTTAAGGATCCTGGACTGGCGCTGCAGACGCTGAAGCAGTTACAGCAGGCCTCCGGCAAACCCCGCGAACAGGAAATTGCCGGCATGGAGCAGGCCGCCATGCTGCTGGGCATGGAATGCGTGCAGCGCCTGCCGACGGAATGCCCACAGATCGACGAGGCCTTGCAGGGTCAGGCCCGTGAGGGTTATCAGCGCGCCGTGGCCCGGGCATTCCATGCCGCCTATCAGGCCTGGGACTGGGCCCACATCAAGCGCGATCACGCACCGGATGAGGTGCTATTGTCCGCATTGATGCATGATTCGGCGGAGCTCACCCTATGGGTGAATGCACCCGAGCGGATTCACCAGCTGCGCCGCCTCACCCTTCGCGACAAGATGCCGGCGGCCGAGGCGCAATACATTGCCCTCGGCGATAGTCTGGAACACTTTGGGCGCCGTCTGGCAGAAAAGTGGAACCTGCCGCAACTGGTGCATGAAGCATTGAGACCGGAGTACAGCAACGAGCCACGCGTGCGTGGCGTTGTACTGGCCGTACAGCTGGCCCGGCAAGTGGAGTGGGGCTGGTACAGCCCACAGGTGCTGGAAACGCTGGAGATGATCGCGGATCATCTGGATGCCAGTCTCGAAGAGACCACCACCCACGTCCACCGCGCCGCCGTGCGTGCCGCGCATGAGGCGGCGTTTTACGGCGCCAGCGCCCCGGCCGCGATGCTGCCACGGATGCCCGGTGACGAACAGTTCCTCATCAATGAAGAATTTCCCCCGCAGGCCGATGACGCATCAGCCGGGCATCGGTCAGCCGGCATAGCGGAAAATAGCGGGCCGGAGTCAGCTTCCGCCGTCGTTTGCCTGTCACCCCAGCCCGCTGTTTTCGACTCCATCCTGCAAGAAATGCAAGCGGGCATCGGCACGCTGGAAATCAACGATATGCTGCGTAAGGCCATCCACGGCATGCACGATGGCACCGGCCTGAATCGTGCCCTGTTCGCCATGTTGAGCCCTGACCACAACTATCTTCAGGCGCGCTTTCTGATTGGTACTGACAGCGACCCCTACTTCAACCGTTTTCGCATCCGCCTCGACCAGCCGCACCTGTTCAAACGTCTGATGGAAAAGCCGCAGAGCATCCGCATTCACGACGGCAACCGCGAGAAATTCTGGGGGCTGGTGCCTAATGATATCAAGACGCTTATCAAGACCAACAGCTTTTGCGCCCAGTCCGTACACATCAACGGCAAGCCTGTAGGTCTGTTCTATGCTGACCGGCACAGCCCGGACTGTGATCTCGATGAGACAACCTATCAGCGCTTCCGCCAGCTGTGCCAGCTTGCCGTCAAGGGTATGGCGGCAAAAGCACGTAAGCGGGCGGGTTAGACTTACGGACTGAAAATCCGGACACGGATCGGTAGACCTGTTTCCAAAATCCAACCCTGTCATTAATTCCCGGGATTTCGCGTAGGATGCTGGTGAGCGGTAGCGAACCGCATCGTTCGCGTGCTATCAAATTCTAGGCGCTGGTGATTGCAGGCGTCACCGCTCTCGACCGATGCGGTTCGTGGAACTCACCAGCATCCTACATAGACGACCAAAATAACTTGCCTTTACACACCACCGCCAACCCATGCAACAAGTAGCGCGGATAAATCTGACCGCCTAAAGGCGGTAATTTTAACCTAAGGGGTAAAAAAACCGGGACAAAAAAAGAGGCGCCCGATGGGCGCCTCTTTTGAAGCGACGACTCGCTAAAGCCGACTACTTCCCCAGCACATCATTGCGCGTGCTTTCGGCAATGGCCGCGGCCTCGGCAATCAGTTCGTCAGGCACATTCAGTTCCTGTAACGTCGCACCCAGGTTTTACATCACGGCATCGAAATGGCTGTCATTCAGGCCACGTTCGACCAAATGCGCATGCCCCTTGCGCATGTCTTCGCCACTGTAATTGCTGGGGCCACCGAAGGCCATGGTCAGGAAGGCCTTCTGCTTGGCCGCCTGCTTGTCCATATCCACACCCTCGAAAAAGTCCTTGATGCGATCATCGGCTAACACTTTACGATAGAAGATGTCGACGGCAGCATCCACCGCCGCCTCGCCACCGATGCGGTCGAACAGGTTCTTCTCCTTGGCCGCCTTCTCTTCCTCGGTGTATCCGGCCAGTACGTCACCACGCACGCTCTCGGCGATGGCTGCGGCCTCGCCGATGAGATCGTCCGGCACGCCCAGCTCTTTCAGTGTGGCACCCAGGTGTTCCATGATGACGTCGAAGTGGCTCGCATCCATGCCCTGCGCCACCAAGTGGGCATGGCCCTTGCGCATGTCTTCGCCGGTGTAGCTGTTGGGGCCACCAAAGGCCATGGTCAGGAAGGCCTTTTGCTTGGCCGCCTGCTTGTCCATGTCCACGCCCTCAAAAAACTTGTTGACACGGTCGTCGGCCAGCACCTTGCGGTAGAACACATCCACCGCAGCATCCACCGCACCCTCACCACCAATACGGTCGAACAGGCTTTGCTCCTTGGCCGCCTTCTCTTCGTCGGTGTAACCGGCCAGTACGTCACCACGCACGCTCTCGGCGATGGCTGCGGCCTCGCCGATGAGATCGTCCGGCACGCCCAGCTCTTTCAGTGTGGCACCCAGGTGTTCCATGATGACGTCGAAGTGGCTCGCATCCATGCCCTGCGCCACCAAGTGGGCATGGCCCTTGCGCATGTCTTCGCCGGTGTAGCTGTTGGGGCCACCAAAGGCCATGGTCAGGAAGGCCTTTTGCTTGGCCGCCTGCTTGTCCATGTCCACGCCCTCAAAAAACTTGTTGACACGGTCGTCGGCCAGCACCTTGCGGTAGAACACATCCACCGCAGCATCCACCGCACCCTCACCACCAATACGGTCGAACAGACTGGCAGTCTGTGCTGCTTCCTCGTTGTTCGATCCCCCACCAAGCATTTTCATTATTGCTTTAAACATCACTCACTCCTCTCCTCATACGAGCCGAAAGATGTTAGTCGCTCTATAATATATTGTAAATGCATCTTTATAGCCTAGAAAACAAATCAGCTATTGTTCTCACGTATATTTCTAGAAGAAAATGGCCAATCGCCCGTCAGAAAAGGGCTGCACGGCTGTTTGGGGGTGATCAACCTTAACGAAAATTAACGCCCCCAGCCTGTGGCATCCGGATAAATGCTGGCGTATACTCACAGACGCTGCGGATTTCAAGGGTTACTCACCATGCATCCAGGTGACATTCCTTGAACACGTACGCAGGAATAATTTTGAAATTTAGAAAGGTTAAGTGTAATGGCTACAGGTACTGTAAAGTGGTTCAATGAGTCTAAGGGCTTCGGATTCATTGCTCCTGAAGAGGGTGGTGATGATTTGTTTGTGCATTTCAGCGCCATTTCGGGATCCGGCTTCAAAACCCTGACTGAGGGTCAGCGAGTCAGCTATGAAGTCCAGCAAGGTCCCAAGGGCCCAGCCGCTGCCAACGTCATGCCTGAATAAGACCGACGCTGCTTTCGGCATTACAGAAAACCCGCCTCACGGCGGGTTTTTTGCGTCTGAGGGTCATCGTGCGCATGGCGCACGCTACAGGCGGGTGTAGTGTGCGCTGTGCGCACAACCACAATCTTCATGCCTCACATTGGAAATGCCCTTATGCCTTGTTGTAAATCTCCGCCCCGCCCTGAATGAACTCAACGGCCTTCTCCTGCATGCCCTTGTTCAGCACCTCCTCCTCGGAAAGCCCCTGTCTGGCCGCATAGTCGCGCACATCCTGGGTGATCTTCATGGAACAGAAGTTCGGCCCGCACATGGAACAGAAGTGCGCCACCTTGGCGGAATCCTTGGGCAGAGTCTCGTCGTGGTATTCACGCGCCCGCTCCGGATCCAGGCCCAGGTTGAACTGATCCTCCCAGCGGAACTCGAAGCGCGCCTTGCTGAGGGCATTGTCGCGCAACTGGGCGCCGGGCAGACCCTTGGCCAGGTCGGCGGCGTGGGCGGCCAGCTTGTAGGTAATGATGCCCTCGCGCACGTCTTCCTTGT
>CAZTPE010000002.1:33464-38257 GCA_964614545.1 uncultured Ectothiorhodospiraceae bacterium | reverse complement strand
AACGACCTCTCCCATGAATCCCTGGCCGAGATGATCGGCAGCGTGCGGGTGGTGGTCAACCGTCAGCTCCAGCACTGGAAACAGGAAGGCATTGTCGATGCTCATCGCGGCCACCTGGAGGTCGAGGCCTTGCAAGAGCTGGCGAGACGGGCCGAGGAAATCCCCCACAAGGTCCCGGCATGATGTGGGTGAACGATACTGTCGAGAGCGATGACGATGTCAGAACGCTACTGCGCCACTCACCACTATTTGATGGGCTGGATGATGCGGTGCTCGATGAGATGCTGGGCCATTTTCGCCGCGAAACCTGGAAACAGGGTCGCCGGGTGAGTGGTCTGGAGAGTGGCCGGCGCTTTCATATTATCCTTTCCGGGCGGTTGAAAATGGGGCAGACCAATCCCGACACCGGCAGAATGGTGACCCTGTTCCTGCTTCAGCCTGGTGATGGTTTTGATGTCATCAGTCTGCTGGATGGCCAGCCCAATCCCGTCATGCTCGAGGCGCGGGATGATTTGATGATGCTCTCTACCCCCATGGAAGAGGCGCGGCGTTGGATCGAGGAGCATCCGATATTCAATCGCAGTTTCCTGCCCTACCTGGGACATCAGATGCGCAGCCTGGCCGAGCTTGCCGGCGATCTGGCGTTACATGATACGGAAACCCGTCTGGCGCGCCTGATCCTGCGGCATATTCATGACGAAGATCCTGGCCGCCCCCTGCGTCTGATTCATAACCTCTCGCACGAATCCCTGGCCGAGATGATCGGCAGTGTGCGGGTGGTGGTCAACCGCCAGCTCCAGCACTGGCAGCGCGATGGCATCGTCGTGACCCGCCGGGGTGAACTGGTTATCAAGGAACTGGAAACCCTGCTGAAAAAGGCCATGCATCTTCCTCACCACACCCCCATGCGATGAGGCTCATCACTGAGTCCATACTGATATTTTCCTCTGCGGTCTGTGTAACCCTGGTAGCAGAAAAAATCATGCCTATCAGGTGATAATTCATCATCCTAAATTAATTAGTTGAACCATAAAACACTGTAGGCGCTTTTCTTAAAGAACCTACTGTTGGTAGGTGACGCAGGAGCAGTTGCCGATCTGCTTCAACTGATTAATTTAGGATCATCGCTCTATCGACGGACTCAGGGAGTTCGCGTGCGTGTGGAGGAACGAAATATGGCGCAAAAAAACAGTTGTGTTGCGGTCTATGATAATCATATCCAGGCGGAGGAGGCCGTGCATTTACTGCAAAAGGCCGGCTTTGATGTCAAAAACCTGTCCATTGTCGGCAAGGGCTACCAGCGTGAAGAACATCCCATTGGTTTTTATAACACCGGCGATCGCATAAAGTTCTGGGGTGTGCAAGGGGCATTCTGGGGTGGCCTGTGGGGGTTGTTGCTGGGGGCGGCATTTTTCTGGGTGCCCGGTCTGGGAACCGTGGTTATTGCCGGGCCTTTGGTCAGCGCCTTTATTGCGGCGCTTGAGGGTGCCACCGTGGTCGGTGGGCTCAGTGCTCTGGGTGCGGCGCTTTATAGTATCGGTATTCCCAAGGACAGCATCATTCGTTATGAAACCGCTATCAAGTCGGATCGCTATCTGCTCATTGTGCACGGCGATCAGAACGAGGTGGAACGAGCCCATGATGTGTTGGCGGGAGGTGATGCCCGGGATATAACTATTCATCTCAGCTAATGACTGCCCTCTGGTGGCTTTCTCATCTCGCCTGGGTCGGAGGATTTCTCCTCGCAACGGTCTTGCTTGCCCGGATTATCCGTCAACATCGCCCCCCGGCATCCACTTTGGCATGGATACTTTTTATTGTTTTGGCGCCTTATCTTGGGGTGCCGTTCTATCTTGTCTTTGGTGGACGCAAGATAAAGCGTCTTGCCCGGAGTAAGGAGAATCTTCACCGGGAAGAGGTCCGGTCACCGGACAGGGCCTTGTCTCCGCTGGAACAACTGTTGATGGCGCATGGTGTTCCTCCCGCCGTCGATGGCAACAGTCTCTTACTTTGTGAAACAGGTGAGGCGAGCTATGAGGCACTGATCGCGTTGATTGAAGGCGCGAATCAACGTATCGACCTGTGTTTTTTTATCTTTCATCCCGATCGCGTCGGGCAAGACATCCTGAACCGCTTGATCCAGCGGGCAAATGACGGTGTGACGGTACACCTGTTGCTTGATGGTGTCGGTTCGCTGCAGACACGCGAAAGATTTCTTAAACCGCTTGCGCTAGCGGGTGGACATTTTGCTTTTTTCAATCCTGTGCTGCACCGCCCTTTGCGTGGCCATACCAACTTGCGCAACCACCGCAAGTTGGCTATTGCCGATGATCGAAGAGTATTGGCAGGTGGTGCAAATATCGCCAGTGAATACATGGGGCCGGAATCGAGCTCTGACCGCTGGCATGATCTGACCTTTGTTATCGAAGGCACAGTGGTTGCGCGCTTTGTTGAACTGTTCCGGGCGGACTGGAAATACGCCAGCGGACAAGTGCCGGGAGAGCGGGTTGCCAGTGCAGAACAGCCGCGATCCGATGCCGGGAGTGCACGCATACAGGTAGTGCCTTCGGGTCCGGATATGCCGGGGGATGCGCTCTATGATGTGTTGTTGACGGCAGTATTTGGCGCGCGTTACCGCCTCTGGTTGGTCACACCCTATTTCATACCGGATGATGCTTTGTGCCGCGCCATTGTTCTGGCCGTTCACCGGGGTGTCGATGTGCGTATCTTGCTGCCCCGGCACTCCAATCATCGTTTGGCCGATATCGCCGGGCGCAGTTATCTGCGCGATATTCAACAGGAAGGTGGGCGGGTTCTGCTCTATAAGCATGACATGGTGCATGCCAAGGCGATGGTGGTCGATGGAGATTTGGCAATTCTGGGCTCGGCCAATACGGACATGCGCAGTCTGTTGCTTAACTATGAAGTCGGCGTACTGGTTACCAGCCAATCAGAGATTCAGCAAGTCAGTCACTGGCTGGAGAAATTGATGCAGGGTTGCGAGGAAGGCGTGGATACGGTGAGTGCAATCGGTGAGATGGGTGAAGGGCTGGCAAGATTGTTGGCACCGCAGCTATAGCAGGCCAGTCTGCGGAAAATGCCGAAAATTTTTGGAACTTAATACATTTTTTCAAATGTAACTCAAGTTGCAGACAGGCAAAGAAACAAAAGAATAGGATCTTCTGCGTCGGGAGATTTTTCTCCCTATTACAATACACGGCAATAAGGAGATCATCATGTCTGTTACCGCTACACCATTCAGAATAAAACCATTATGCGCTGCCGTGCTGGCGGCTGCATGGCTTGTGGCACTCCCGCTCCAGGCCGCCACCGACAAGGTGCGTATTACGGCTGAAACGGATATTAAACCACTGGTCACGCTTACGGCGAAGGAGTCACAGGCCATGTCGCTGGCGGCTGGACGCATCTTGCTGCACACCGACAATGCCCGTGTCGCTATTGCCATCAAAGACAAGAAAACAGCCCTGAACGAGATTGAGCAGGGGCTGATTTTGGTCAAGGTTGTTGAAAAATCCATGCCCAAATACAAAGTCACCACAACTATCAAGACAGGTGATGTGACGTATAGCGATGAGGATGAAGTGAGCACACGTTTCGTCCCGGTATTCAATGAGCAATTTATTGAAGATGTGATAACCCCGGTAGTGCAAGCTAAAACGGAAAAACCTAAAGGCCACCGCAACCACCACGGCCGTAAAGCCAGCAGGTCACCTTTCTTCGAGGACTACTCGGTATGGCGCCAAGCGACCATGAAGCTGGATATTGTGAGGGCGGCTAACACACTGTCTTTGGCGAAAAAGGAACTGGCTGAAGGGCACTTTGACAATGCCGATCAGGCACTGGCCCTGTTGCAGATAGAGGGTGTGGTGTTTGAATTTGATGAGATCGAACTTCCCCTGACTGAGGCAGCTGATGACCTGAAACTGGCGCAACTAGAGGTTAGTGAGGGTAAGATAGATCAGGCCCAGGCGACGCTCAAGCGGGCATCCGACAATCTGAAAAAATATGAGAGCATAACGGGTGAAAGCCGCGCCAAGGACGTGCGTGAATTGCATAAGGAGATTGATAATCTGGTTAAATCCCTGGTAAAGGGAGGTCATTCAGAAAGTTCACTGGATAAGGTCGGGAAGAAAATCGCCTCCTATTGGGAGCGTGTCGTAAAGTGGTTCAAATAATCGACTAATCATTACCAATGGCTACGCTGATTAGGCGATATAGGCGGGCGGGCATTGAGCCGGGACAAGGCGGGCATTATGAAAAAACCGCAGGCGTCGTGGACGGGGTACAGCCCTATAGCGGCCGCCCGATATGAGCGTAATTTCGCTGGCTGAATATAATTATCTAGAGGAACAACGGCGGAGAGAAAAGGTGATTAGAAAGCTACAGCCTGAGAAAGGCAACGTGATCGGCTACCTGTTGAGTGGCAAACTGCATGATGCGGACTACAAGGTGTTTGTTCCGGAAATTGAAGCACTGATTGAACGGCAAGGGAAAGCCCGCCTGCTGTTTTATCTGCAGAACTTCCATGGCTGGGATCTGCATGCAGCCTGGGATGATGCCGCATTCGGTATAAAACATTACCGTGATTTGGAGCGGATTGCCCTGGTGGGTGATCAGGCGTGGGAAAAATGGATGGTGAAATTGAGCAAGCCCTTTATCGGCGCCGAGATAGAGTTCTTTCCCGCTGATGAGATTGATGCGGCGTGGGACTGGTTGCTTGATGAGACGTAGACGCCAACTTTAGCGCCCAGAACTCGATAACATGACCGATG
>CAZTPE010000002.1:0-33364 GCA_964614545.1 uncultured Ectothiorhodospiraceae bacterium | reverse complement strand
CCAGTGTGGCTGGTGCTTGTTGAGTTTCTGGAGATGACGCGATGCAGATGAACCACTACCTCCCGCGTGCCTTACCCGATCCCCTGAAGGGGCTGGCAACGCTGGCACTGGACCTGCGCTGGAGCTGGAATCATGGTGCGGATGTCCTGTGGCGCCAGGTGGCCCCAAAGCTGTGGGAGGCGACGGCCAATCCCTGGTTGATTCTGGAGACGGTTTCCGACCGGCGTCTGCGGGCGCTGGCCACGGATGGGGCGTTTCTCGACATGCTGCAACAGCAGCTTGATGCGCGCGAGGCCCACTTCAGTGAAAAATCCTGGTTCTCGGAAACCATCGATGGCGCTATTGATGGTTATGTCGCTTACTTCAGCATGGAATTTGGCATTTGTGAATCGCTGCCCATCTATTCCGGAGGGCTGGGTGTGCTGGCAGGGGACTATCTCAAAACCGCCTGCGATCTGGACGTGCCGCTGATCGGCGTTGGCCTGCTTTACCAGCAGGGCTATTTTCGCCAGGCGCTAAGTGCCGAAGGCGAACAGATTGAATTTTATCCCTACAACGACCCGACCATGTTGCCGGTGGTGCCGCTGCGCGACGATCAGGGTGAGTGGGTGCGCATCAGCATCGGGCTGCCCGGCCGTTCCCTGCACCTGCGTACCTGGCGCGCGCAGGTCGGGCGCCGCTCGCTGTTGCTGCTCGACAGTAATGACCCACTCAACGATCCAGGCGACCGGGGTATTACCAGTGAACTCTATGGTGGCGGCAAAGAGAAGCGCCTGCAGCAAGAAATGGTGCTGGGTATCGGTGGCTGGCGGCTGCTGGAAACGCTGGGCATCCACTGTCCCGTCTGTCATCTCAACGAAGGACATGCGGCGTTCGCCATTCTTGAACGGGCGCGTTACCACATGCAGCGTGCGGGCTGTACCTTTGGCGAAGCACTGCGGGCCACCCGTGCGGGCAACCTGTTCACCACCCACACGCCGGTGGAGGCGGGCTTCGACCGCTTCTCACCTCAATTGGTCAGACAGTATTTCCAGTCCATGGCCACTGAGCTGGGTATTGAAATGAACAGCCTGCTGGCATTGGGGAGAACTCACGCCGATGATGACGGCGAGCCGTTCAATATGGCCTATCTGGCCTTGCACGGCGTAGGGGCAAGCAATGCCGTGAGTCGCCTGCATGGCGAGGTCAGCCGCAGTATCTTTTCCCCGTTATTCCCTCGCTGGCCGCAGGCCGAGGTGCCGGTAGGCTACGTCACCAACGGTGTTCACGTGCCGAGCTGGGACTCCCCCGAGTCGGATTCCCTGTGGACCGAGGCCTGCGGAAAGCATCGTTGGCGTGGCACTTTGGAAACCGTGGAGGTGGATCTGCGCCAGCTACCGGATGCGGCGCTGTGGCGTTTCCGCTCCCACGGCCGTCAGCGGCTGGTGGCCTACCTGCGCCAGCGTCTGGTGCATCAATACCGTGGCCGAGGGTCGGAGGAATCTCGCAGCCGGGAATATGCCAATGCCCTCGAGCCCGATGCCTTGACGCTGGGCTTTGCCCGCCGTTTTGCCGAATACAAGCGTCCCAATCTGTTGCTCCATGACCCGCATCGGCTGGTACGCCTGCTTACCAACCGTGATTGTCCGGTACAACTGATCATCGCCGGAAAGGCCCATCCCCAAGACAATATCGGCAAACAAATGCTGCAACAATGGCAGCAATTTTTAGAGCAATATAGCCTTTGGCGACAGGTGGTATTTGTCGAGGATTATGATTTGCAGGTAGCGGCCCAATTGACCCAGGGCGTCGATGTGTGGATCAATACCCCGCGCCGTCCCTGGGAGGCCAGCGGCACCAGTGGCATGAAAGTACTGGTCAATGGCGGGCTCAATCTGTCGGAACTGGATGGTTGGTGGGCCGAGGCGTATGCGCCGGAACTGGGGTGGGCGCTGGGCGATGGCCGCGAGCATGCCGACATCACGGCCTGGGATCTTGCCGAGACGGAGCAGCTTTACCGATTGCTGGAAGCAGAGGTGGTGCCCTGTTTCTATCAGCGCGATGAGGATGGCATTCCGCAGGCCTGGGTCAGTCGTATACGTGAGAGCATGGCCCGCCTCACCACTCAGTTTTCCAGTAACCGGATGTTGCGCGAATACACCGAGAACTATTACGTGCCGTTGGCCAAGGCCTGGCAGCAGCGCAGTAGTGAACCGGCTGTTGCCACTGAACTGGAGGATTGGCACCAGCGTCTGCAACAGCACTGGCCGCGTATTCACTTCGGCAATGTGATTACACGGAAAGACAATGACGATTGGCAGGTCGAGGTGCAGGTCTATCTCGACGATATCCCGCCGCAAGCGGTGAGCGTCGAGCTGTATGCCGACGCCGAGAACGGTGGTGCGCCACGACGCCGGCCACTGCAACGAGGCACGGCACTCGCGGGCACCGCCAATGCCTGGCTCTATTCCGGCAGCGTCGCTGCCGATCGGCCGCTTTCAGACTACACCCCTCGCATTGTCCCGGCGCATCCGCTGGCCAGTGTGCCGCTGGAGGCGAACATGATTCTCTGGTATCGGTGATGATGTCTTTCCGCAGGTAGTCAAGAGGCCGCTCCCACAACACGATACCCCGTCAGCTTGCTACGGGGTGGTTCATTATCAAAATAAATAGAAACTCTTCCAATGCCATTAAGTTAAAAATTATGACTGTTTTGTAGGTTGGTGGTGAGCTTGCGAACCCCAACGAAACCGACAATGTTGGGGTTCCTGCGTCACCGCCAACCTACAATAAGCAGGACGTCAGGCTAACTTAATAGCATTGGAAACTCCCCTTTAAGAACGTTGCGGATAAAGCGGTTTCAGCCCGTCATCCCGGTGTTGCCTGGCAGCTTTCTTTTCCTGCAGGCCTTGTCTGAATTCATGCCACAGTGCGGCGCCATTCCAGTCTGTGGTGCCGGTGGCGTAGAGGCTGCGGTCCAGTTCGCGGAGCAGCTGCGTCTGTCCCGCTTCGATGCGTGCCACCAGTGCCCCCAGGCTGCGCGGCGGATCATCTGGCCAGTCGCTGTGAGCGAGGCTTAACAGTGCCCGCGCGGCGGCTTGTCGATCATTGGCCGCACAGGCCTTTTCCAGTTGCCGCAGGGCGGGTTTTCGCCCCGGCTGTTTGCTTTGCCCGGCAGTCTGTGAATCGGGTTTTTTGCTGGCCGGTGTAGTGGCCAAATGCCGCCGTTTTACGCGCCGGACCAACATAACAATAATTAGCAGGGCAAGTAATGAGCCGCCGCCGGCAATCATCAGCCAGTGCCGGTTTGTCTGTATAGCTTCGCGGATTATCGTCTCCAGACTGCGCCCCGTCTGTGCTGTTTGTGCAGCCGGGGTGGGAATGGTTGCCTGCGTCTCGCTTGTGGTACCGGGTGCGCCCGCCAGCACATTGAACTGCCAGGCGGGCAGGGTGCTGCTGGCCGGCTTGTCATGGCGTGTGTCCCACCAGTTGAGGGTGATGGCCGGTATGTCCAGCATGCCCTGCGCACCGGCAATGTAAGTCAGGGTCTGGGTGCGTACACCGTAGATGGTTGTGCCATCGGTACGGTTTTCCTGTGTCGATGCCTCCGGGTACAGGCGGGTATTGGCCGGGGCGGTGATGGTCAGTTCGGGGATCTGCGAACCGGACAGTCCCTTGGTCTGAAGGGTAATGGTGCGTGAGACAGGCTCGCCGACCTTGAGCTGTGGCGGGTTTTCCGTCCAGCTGTCGCTCAGGGTCACTGCCTCGGCCGGCAGCCAGTTGTGGCCAGCCGTCGCGGGTCGGGGCTTGATCTGTAGATCAAGCGAGCGGCTGCGGATAGTGATGGGCTGGCCTGGGTTAGCAAATGGGCCGCCAAACAGCCCGCCGCCCCCGAGCCGGTTGCGGAAAAAAGGGTCATTGGCAAAGGGGCTGTTATTGAGAAATTCCTCCATCGGGCTGCTCGGCCGAGACGTGCGCCCGCCCTGCTGTGGGACCACGATACGCCCACGGAAGAGGGCGGGCGGAATGGTCAGGGTGCCACTCTTCTCCGCCGAGATCACGTAATTGCGTTCGATGACGTGGTACTGGCGACCATTGCGCACGGTGTCGTAACGCCTCTCTTCACCCAGCCGTTCGACCACGGCATTTTCCGGTTCTGGTGCACTGAGCCCACCCTCCTGCAGCCGGTCATCGTAGTAGAGGCGCACGGTGTAGGGGATCTGCTGCTGCACATAGACCGGCTTGCCGTCGGTGTTGGCCTCGGTCTCGATGAAGACGTGCTGGCCGGCCTGGGCCGCTGCCTGCTGCGGGGGCTCGCTGACCTTCACTTCGATAGCGGCGGTCTGTTGCCCACCGACGTGGAGGGGAGGGATACGCAGCTGGCCACGATGGCGCGGTTGGAGTTGCACATGCCACCGTGTCTTGTCGCTGCGTCGGCCGTTGATGATACTCACCTGGGTGCTGGTACTGGTGCCCCGCACCTCAAAGTCCTTTTCCAGGGGCGTAAGGTCTGGCCGCTGGTCCGATGACTGACCGTCACTCTCGATGGTCAGGGTGAAGACATCGCCCGCGTAGACTGTGTTGCGGTCGAGACTGGCGCGCACGGCTGCCGCACCGGGACCGGCCGCCAGCAGCATCAGCACCAGCACCAGCAGGGAAGCTGGCCACAGGGGATTGCGACGAAGGTGCCGGGTTGGGTTATTTGGCCTGGATTTCATTTCACACTCTCCATTTATTCATTGCTTACCAGGGCTGAGGGCTGCCGGTGCCTTCACGCTGCGCCCGTTGCTGATACTGATAAAGAAACTTGCGCCGCAGCAGGCCACCGGGGTCATCCGGGATGCGTCGCAGCCATTGTTCGGCCGCCATCTGTTCCTCGCTGCTAAGGGGTTGGGCACGAACTGGTTGGCCGTCTGCCGGCGGTGTCTGCTGCCGGGGCGATGGTGATGGCTTACCGTTCGCTGTCTGTTGTTCGGCCCGCTTCCCCGGCTGCTTTTCTGTTGCAGCGTGGTCGGTGGGTTTCTGCTCTTCCGGCGCGTCTTTTTCAGCCTCTTTTTCTTCCAGTGCCCTTGCAGCATCGGCAAAGGTGCTCTTGTCGGCGGCGTCATCTTTTGGCTGTGCCTCACCCTGTTCGCCCTGTTTGTCCTGCTGCGATGCCTTGCCCTGTTGCGAGGGTTTGTCTTGCTCGGACGACTTGCCCTGCTGGGACTGTTCTTCCTGCGCGGACTGTTGATCCTGTTCCGACTGTTGATCCTGCCCGGACGGTTTGCTCGCCTGCGAGTCCTTGCCTTGCTGAGACTGTTTGCCTTGCCCATCCTGCTGAGATGGTTTGTCCTGTTGGGATTGCTGGCCCTCTTTGCCTTCTTTACCCTCTTTGTTCGCCTTATCCTGCTTGTCCTGCGACTGATCTTTCTTTTGCTGCTGTTGGCGCAGCAGGGCCTCGACCGCAGCCTTGTTGGCTTGCGCATCTTCCATGCCCGGCGCCGATTTCAATGCGTTGTCGTAGGCGCTAATGGCCTCTTTGTAACGCCCGAGTTTCGCCAGTGCATTGCCCCGGTCGTAATCGGCGCTGGCGCCGCTGGCTTGGGAAAAGGCCTCCAGCGCCTCTGCGTAATTGCCGCGCCGGTACTCGGCGCTGCCCCGTAGCAGGGGGTCTTGCGCGATCCGGCTGGCGCGTTCGTAGTCTTTTGCCGACAGGGCCTTTACCGCCTGTTGATCGGGGCGTTGCCAGAGGTCGTTCCAACCGGCGGCCATGGCCGGCTGCGGCGGCGACAGCACACCGACCAGCAATACCAGGCTTAGCAGCCAGCCACGGCGGAAGGCCAGTGCCGCCAGCGGTAGCAGTAACACCGCCAACCAGGGGCCGCGTGACTGCCAATCCTGTCCCTGCTGGTCGCTGCGAAGGGGCTTTTCGGCGGACAGGGGCGTGTCGTCTCTCAGCAGGGCGGCGATGTCGGTATCACTGCTGCTGAAGCGGCGGTAGCGGCCGCCACCGTCCTCGGCCACGGCCTGGAGTGCGTCACTTTCCAGCGGCGGCAGGATGAGCTGACCATCACGGGTGCGCAGCAGTTGCCCCTGCGCATTGGTTAGCGGCTCAGGATTTTCCGTGCCGATGCCGAGCACCGATACGCGGTAGCCCTTGTCGTACAATTGCGCGGCGACCTCGCGGGCCTTGTCGCCCGTTACTCCATCGGCCAGTAGAAGGATCTGGCCATTGCCCAGGCCCGCTTGACGCAACAGCTCGCCGGCCTTTTGCAGGCCCAGATCGGCGCGGCTGCCCTGCACGGGCATCAGGTCCGGGTCGAGCGACTTGAGCAGGGCGCGAATGGTATCCGTGTCGCGGGTCAGCGGGGTGACGGTGAAGGCATCACCGGCAAACACCACCAGGCCGGTCTGTCCTTCGTCGTTGTGGGCAAGGATGTCCTCGATCTTGAAACGTGCCCGCGCCAGTCGTGAGGGCTTGATATCCCGGTCGAGCATGGAACGCGACAGATCCAGTACGATGACCCGTGCCGCACTGGTCTGAAACAGCGGCCGCGGCTGCTTTTCCCACACCGGGTTGGCCAGTGCCAGGGTGGCGAGCAGCCAGCCCAGGCCGAGCAGCCATAACAGGAAATGGCCGACCCTGTGTGTCTGCCCCATCAGCAGCAGCGGTTGCAGACGGGCATCGATAATGCGGGCCCACGGGTTGTCGCCCGTCGCCGTCCGACGCAGACGCCAGACCAGCAGGGCCAGCGGGATCAGGGCCAGTAGCCACAGGGGCTGGAGGAAATGGAATTGCTCAGGCATGGGGTACCTCGGTGCTGGGCACGGTGGACGCGCGTCCGCCGAAGGCGATGCCCAGGGCGATCAGTACGCTGAGCAGCAGGGCGGCACCCAGCGGCCAGAAATAGAGTTCATCCACCGGCCGCCAGGTCTGCTCGTCTTCGGAAACCGGCTCGATGCGATCCAGCAGGTCATAGATTTCCGCCAGCTGAGTGGTATCGCGGGCACGGAAATAACGCCCGCCGGTCTTCTCGGCGATGGTCCTGAGGCTGGCCTCGTCGAGATCACCGGTCGCCACCCGGCGCAGGCCGAAGGGCGTCTGTACCTGCATTTCGCCGCTACCGATACCGATGGTGTAGATGCGCACCTCTTCGCGGGCGGCCAGGTCGGCGGCCTTGAGCGGGTCGACGTTTCCGGCGGTGTTGGTGCCGTCGGTGAGCAGGATCAGTACCCGGTTGCTGGCTGGCTCCTTGCGCAGGCGTTTGATGGCCAGGCCGATGGCGTCACCAATGGCGGTCTGTTGCCCGGCCAGGCCGATCTGTGCCTCATCCAGCAGGGTGCGTACCGTGTTGCGATCGAAGGTCAGCGGTGCCTGCAGATAGGCCTCGTCGCCAAACAGGATCAGGCCGATGCGGTCGCCCTTGCGTTGCTCGATGAAATCACCGGCTACTCGCTTGACGGCAGAGAGGCGGCTCAACTGACGGCCGCGGATCTGCATGTCCTCGTTCTGCATGGAACCGGAGATGTCCACTGCCAGCATCAGGCTGCGACCACTGATCGGTAGGTGTACGCTCTCGCCGATCAGCTGCGGGCGCGCCGCCGCCAGCACCAGCAGAAGCCAGGCCAGCACCGCCAGGGTCAGTCGCAGCCGGGAACGTCGGCCGGCGTGGCTTTGCAGGCTGGCCTGTAGGGCGTCATAAAAGGGGAAGCGCAGCGTGGCCGGGGCGGCGCTGGGTGCGCGTGGCAGCAACAGGGCCAGCAGTGGCAAGGGCAGGGTGGCGAACAACCAGGGCCAGGCGAATTCAATACTCATTTTTGGCGATCCGTGTTCTTCTTTACCCACTCGCGTACCAGCGCACTCAGCGCCGCGATGTCCAGGTCGGTGGGCGGATTGGGTTGATAGGGGCCGGTGGCCAGCACTTGGCCGGGGCCTTGGCTGAAACGTCCCTCGCCACCGGAACGGTCGAGAAATTGCAACCAGTCGGCGCCGGTCAGGGCGGCGACCTGCTGGCGGGGATAACGCATCAGCGCCAGGCGGCGCAGCAGGGTGGAGATCTCCGCGATGGCTTGTGGGCTTGCGTCGTCGGGTCGCTGCGTCAGCGTGTCGAGCATGGCGAGGATGTGCTGGCGTTGTTTATGCAGGCGGTAGTGGCGCAGGGCAATGCGTGCCGTCCAGGCCAGCAGCGCCAGCAACAGCGCGGCGACCACCCACCAGCCGGGGGCCGGTGGCCACCAGCCGGGTTCGGCGGGCAGGTGGATGTCGCGCAGTTGCAATACCGGTTGGCTGGCTGGGTTCATGCCGCCGTCTCCTGTGCGGGTTTGGTCTGTGCCGCGCCAAGGCGGCGACGCAGGACACTGGCCACGTCATCGTCGGTGGACAGTGGCAGCAGCGGGATGGCCCGGCTGCGCATAAGTTCCTGCAGCGCCCGGTGATGCTGGCTGAAGAAATCGCTGTAGGCCTTTCTCGCCACGGCCGAACGGGTGTCGAGGATACCCGTGTGCTGGCCGTCACTGACGCCGTAACGCGCCGGAGGCGGCGGTGCAAGCTCCAGCGCATCGAGCAGCTGGATGGCGATCACGTCGTTATGCTGGCGCAGCCGCATCAGGTGCTTGCCGGTCTCCTCGTCGATGCCATAAAAGTCACTCAGCAGAAAGATCAGGCTGCCGGGCCGGCTGACCCGGCGCAGGCGGGCCAGCGCCGCATTGAGTCCCTGCGGGTGGGGCGGGCGCTGGAGGTTCTCCAGTGGATCGCTCTGCGCTACCAGCTGACGGATCAGGCGCAGCACGCCGTGCTTGCCGCCACGCGGTGGAAGCTCGTGATGGTTGCCGTTGAACAGCAGGGCGCCGATACGATCGCCGTGGGCGGCGGCCGCCCAGGCGATGAGGCTGGCGGCGCGGGCGGCGACCACCGATTTGAGAGCGCCCCGGCTGGCAAAAAACATGCCTGGATTCAGATCCACGCACAGCACCACCGGGCGTTCCCGCTCTTCCTGATAGAGCTTGGTATGCGGTCGGCCGGTGCGTGCGGTGACCCGCCAGTCCATGCTGCGGATATCGTCGCCGGGCTGATAGATGCGTGATTCCTGATAGTCCATGCCCCGGCCGCGAAAGCGTGAGGCATGGCCGCCGGCCAGCTGCGCCAGTGCCGCCTGCTTGCGGCCGAGGTTGAGCTTGCGGGCCTGCTGGCGCAGGGCGATGAGCTCGTCGAGGCCGGCCCGCGTGGCCGGATTGAGGGCCAGATCAGTTGTCGCATCGGCGGCGCGGGTGTCGCGGTGTTGTTTCCGTCCCGGGAAGAGTCTGTCCAGCAGTTTCATTTCAGGCAACCGGGATCAGTTTCAGCAGCTCGCGGATCACATCATCGGCGTTCATGCCTTCGGCCTCGGCCTCGAAGGAGATCAGCACCCGATGGCGCAGCACGTCGAAGGCCACCGCCTGCACGTCGGCCGGCGACACATAGTCGCGGCCGTCCAGCCAGGCATGGGCGCGGGCGCAGCGATCGAGGGCGATGGTGGCGCGCGGGCTGGCGCCATAACTCACCCAGCGGGCCAGCGCCGAACTGTAGGGCGCCGGGTCGCGGCTGGCGAGTACCAGTTGCACCAGGTACTCCTCCACCGCTTCGGCCATGTGGATGTGCAACACCTCCTGACGGGCGGCAAAGATCTGTGCCTTGCTCAGTGCCACCTCAGTGGCCGCCGGGGCGATGTCTTCGCGCTCCGCCTGCTGGCGGGCCAGTTTCAGAATCGCGTGTTCCGCCTGGACGTCGGGATAACCGATGCGCACGTGCATCAAAAAACGATCCAGCTGGGCCTCGGGCAGGGCGTAGGTGCCTTCCTGCTCGATGGGGTTTTGTGTGGCCATAACCAGAAATGGGCGCGGCAGGGGATAGGTGTGACGGCCGACGGTGATCTGTTTTTCCCCCATCGCTTCGAGCAGTGCCGACTGCACTTTGGCCGGGGCGCGGTTGATTTCATCGGCGAGGATCAGGTTGTGGAACAGTGGCCCCGGCTGGAAATGAAAGTCGCCGCTCTCCGGGCGGTAGATGTCGGTGCCGGTGAGGTCGCTGGGTAGCAGGTCCGGGGTGAATTGCAGGCGGTGAAAGTCGCCCTCCAGCACCGCGGCCAGTTCCTTGATGGCGGTGGTCTTGGCCAGCCCCGGTGCACCTTCCACCAGCAGATGGCCGTCGGCCAGCAGCGCAATCAGCAGGCGCTCGACCAGCGCCTGCTGGCCAATGATGCGTCCTTGCAGGTGTTGGCGAACCTGATGAAAGGCTTGATAGGCCGCACTGTCGGCGGTATTTGTGGCGGCCGGGGCGATGTTTGCATTCATGTTATTGGCTCCTTGTAAAGGTTCGGTGCGCCGCACGACCGGTTTATCCGGCCGGGTTGTCATCGACCTCATTGATGATAATGCTGTCGTGGATCAGGCCTTGCTGGGCATCGGCCAGTGCCTGGCCGGCCTGTTCGGTGTCTTGTGCTGAAAGAGATTTGAGGGCGGATTCCACTTTTCCAAGGGTGGCTGCAACGGGCATGTCGACAAAGCGGTACTGTAGCTCAATACCGACGGCCTTGAGGGCCTCGACAACCTGTTCGTGCTTACCACGGATGACATCAGGATAGATATCGTGCAGTTTCTGTTTGACTTGGTCGGTGATTTCCACTTCCTCCGTGAGGCCCAACTGTGAATAGATGGGTAGCAGGCCGTTGCCGTTGTTCCCTTCGGCAGTGATTTCGGTGTTCAGTTCCGTCAACAGGCCTTTGGCCTTTTCGAGGTACTGGCGGGCCTCTTCACCATGCTGGTCGGTAAGCAGTTGGCGCGCCGCGACAATGTACGACATGGCCTCGCGACCGTTTTGGGCAAGAGCATCGGCGTGCTGGAGTTGCTGTTGCTCGGGACTCGCTGTCTTTGAGTGGCTTGCGGCAGCGTCTATCGCCGTGGCCGGCTTTGCCTGAACCGGTGTGGCGGCCAGGCTGACTGTGGCGCCCAGGCCCAGGGTGATGGCCAGAGCTAATGCACTTAACGAATGTTTTGCGGTGGTCTTCATGTGAATATCCTCGTATCTGTTGAAAAACCCAATGGGGTTGTTCTGATGGTTGGCGCATTGAACACCAACTTCGGGGATTACATTAGCGCTTCACGGTTTAACTGCAGGTGGAGGGAAGATTAAGTTTTGTTAATGTTTGCGGATTGAATATCCCGCTGCTCGCCTGGATGGGTGCAGCGTTTTTGTGGGAGCGGCTTCAGCCGCGAATAACCTTTTGCCAGGGGTATCGCGGCTGAAGCCGCTCCCACAATGTAATATCCCCCTCAACTGGCCGGAAATTCGCATACCACACGCAGGCCCGGCCGGTTGTCTTCCAGTTTCATCGTCATGCCGTGGATTTTCGCCACTGCCTTCACCAGACTCAACCCCAGTCCACTGCCGGGACTGGTGCGACTCTTTTCCAGCCGGTAGAAACGTTGCAACACCTGTTGCCGTTCCGTCTCTGGAATGCCGGGGCCGCTGTCGGCCAGGGTGATCCGGCCATGTCCGTCCCTCGCCTCAAGGGTGACCCGAATCCGTCCCTGCGATGGGGTATATTTGATGGCGTTGTCGAGCAGGTTGGCCATTGCCTGGAACAGCAGGTCACGGTCGCCGTGCAAGTGCACAATATCGTCTATTTGCAGTTTCAACGACTGACCCTTTTCTTCCGCCAGTGGTTCGTAAAGTTCAACCACGTCGTGTAGAAGAGTGCCCATATCCAGTTTGTCGAAGGCCTCGCGGCGCTGCCGGGTTTCGATGCGGGCGATGCGCAGCAGGGCATTGAAGGTTTCCAGCAGGCCGTCGGCATCACTCATGGCCTGTTTGGCCAGAACGGCATCGCCGTCGTGTTTTTCCGTATCGATACACAGCAGTTCAAGCCGGTTGCGCAGCCGCGCCAGCGGCGTGCGCAGGTCATGGGCGATGCTGTCGGAGACGCGCCGCACATCGTCCATTAACTCCTCGATACGGTCGAGCATGGCATTGAGGTTGCTGGCCAGTGAGTCGAATTCATCGCCGCTGTGGCGCAGGGGAATGCGCCGTGACAGGTCGCCTTCGATGATCTCGCGGCTGATGGTGTTGATGGATTCGAGGCGCTTCATGACTTGGCGGCTGAGGACCACACCGCCGACGCCACCGAGGACCAGGGTGATGACAAAGCCAAGAATCAAGGCGCGGATGATGCGCTGTTGGGTCTCTTCCAGTTCGTAGATGTCACGGCCGACCAGCAGGTGAAAACCACCGGACAGGGTAAAGCTACGCGCCCGGGCCAGGTGGACTTCATCCTTGTCGCGGCCGGCGTTTTCAAGCCGGAAGTTCAGCCAGCTATCCTTGTCAGCCTGCACCGCTGGCCAGCGATTGAGGTTGCCGGCGATGGGGGTGTTGAGCGCAGTGGTGAGCAGATAGATGGAGGAGCCGGTGGGCTTGCGCGAAAGCCGTTCATTGATGACGTCGATGAGCCCGTCGAGCCCGCCCATATCGTAACGTTCCGCCAGGCCGGTGATCTCGGCGTCAATGGTGGCGTCGGTCTGCTGCGACATATAGGCTGCTGTCGACCAGTAGATAAACCCCAGCAGTACCAATACTGAGGCTCCGAACAGTGCCATGTAGGTGAAGGCGAGGCGGAAACTGAAGCTGCGCAGGAGGCGGTGTTGCACGGACTATTCCGATTTCGCTGCGGGTTCGCGCAGGCAATAACCGGCGCCGCGAACGGTCTGCAACAGGGCGAGTTCAAAGCCTTTGTCGATCTTGTTACGCAAGCGGCTGATGTGTACATCAATGATGTTGGTCTGTGGATCGAAGTGATAATCCCAGACGCTTTCCAACAGCATGGTGCGGGTGACAATCTGGCCGGCGTGCTGCATGAGAAATTCGAGGATCAGATATTCGCGCGGTTGCAGGTCAATGGTCTTGCCGGCCCGCTTGACCGCATGGGTAAGGCGATCCAGTTCCAGGTTGGCCACCTTCAGTTGACTGTTATCGGGCTTCATATCGCCGCGCCGCAGCAGCACCTCGATCCGTGCCAGTAATTCGGAGAAGGCAAAGGGCTTGACCAGATAGTCATCGCCGCCGGCCTTCAGCCCCTGCACCCGGTCGTCCACTTCGCCCAGGGCGCTGAGGATGATCACCGGCGTCTGCCGGTTCGAACTACGCAGGGTTTTCAGTATCGACAGACCGTCGAGCGCAGGCAGCATGCGATCGAGGATGATGATGTCGTAGTCATTCTCCAGCGCCATGAACAGGCCATCCCTGCCATCCGTGGACTGATCGACCGTGTGGCCATGCTCTTTCAGGCCCTTGGCAATATAGCTTGCTGTTTCAATGTCGTCTTCAATGACCAGGATGCGCATAGTGTTAGTCTCAAATTAACGTACGGCCGTAGCAAGACCCATTAATTTCAGACTGTATTCCCTTCATATTGTTCCGGTATATTTTCGGGCAACCAATTAAGGTTAGATATAAAGACCTGTTAGAAATACATGCCGGATCCACTTCGGTACATGATCCAGTGCACCTCGCCCATCATCATCCAGCTCAGCAGGATGAAGCCGAGCACGCCTAGCAGTGCCATTACCAGTGCCGCCAGCAGGGCGCTGCCGAAACTATCGACCTCAAAGTCTTTCACTATTGCCGCGGTCAGCCACAGGGTGAAGGCGTTGATCACCAGGGCGAACAGGCCGAAGGTGAAGACGGTCAAGGGCAGGGTCAGAATCCATAGAATCGGGCGGATGAAGGCGTTGACCAGGCCCAGCACAAGTGCCGCCCAAAACAGTCCGCCGGTGGAATTGACGCGCACGCCCGGCACGATACGGGTCACTATCCACAGCCCCAGGGCCGTGATCAGCCAGATAAAAAGAAATCCCATCAGCATGTGTTCCTTTTTCTGTTTTTGATGTGGTAGTTGCCGCATTGTACCGGTGGATGACGCAGGGGTGTGCAACCTGAGTTACAGATGCCGGGTGCGGGCGGTGTTAGTGTTTGTCTTCGCTCTTTTCGTTGCCTGACAAAATATGGGGATAGCAACAGCCATGGACAAGCAATACGATATTCTGGTGATCGGTGGCGGGCCCGGTGGAACACCTGCAGCGATGGCGCTGGCGCAGGCCGGCAAGAAGGTGCTGCTGGTGGAGGCGGGAACCGGCTTGGGCGGCACCTGTCTGTTCGAGGGCTGTATTCCGTCGAAGATATTTCACGAGACGGCGCGCCGCCTGCGTGATATCACCCGCGCGGCAGAGTTTGGCATCCGGCTGCCCACCGAGCTGGTGCAACTCGATTGGCGCAAGGTACAGGCGCGCAAACGAGAGATCCTGCAGCGCCGCAGTGGGGCAGCCATCAATAGGGTGGCGCAAATAAAGACGCTGGATCTGCTGTTTGGGCATGCACAACTACAAGGGACGCGACAGGCAGAGATTCAGCCGCACGAGGGTGAACCCTTCACGTTGCACTTCGAGCAGTGCATTCTGGCCACGGGATCCCGACCCAACCGCCTGCCTGTACATGGTGCCGATCTGCCTCGCGTCTTCAGCAGCGACGCCATTCTCGATATCGAGTGCATCCCTGAATATTTAACGGTTATTGGCGGTGGGCCCATCGGCGTGGAACTGGCACAGGTTTTTCGTGCCTTGGGGGCAAACGTTACCCTGCTGGAGCGCGGGCCACGTATTCTGAGTGGCGTTGACGAGGAGCTGGCCCGACTGCTGGAGCAGCACTTGATTGTGCAGGGCATTACGCTGCAGCTCAATGTTTCGGTCAAGACCATCTGCCACACCGGCAAGGGGCTGTTTGTGCAATATGACCTGGCGGAGGGCGGCTGTGACCAATCCTTTGCCACCGCCGTATTGACGGCCGCAGGTCGACACGCGCACATCGACGGACTGGGTCTGGAGACCACAGCAATCAGCGCAACCCCGCATGGCATTACCGTTGATGAGGCTCTGCAGACCACTGAGCCGGGTATCTATGCTGTGGGCGATGTGGCGGGGCAGCCCATGTTTGCGCACTGGGCCACCGCGCAGGGGCTGGCTCTGGCGCGTCACCTGCTGGGCCAGCCCGCGCCATTTCCGCAGCCCATGCACAATTCCGCCGTCATTTTCAGTACCCCGGAACTGGCCATGGCCGGCCTGACCGAAGAGCAGGCCAAGGCAGCGGGCATGGATGTCGCAGTGGCCCGCTACGATTTTTCCCAGGATGCCCGCGCGCAGATCGGCGGACACGACAGCGGTCTGCTCAAGATTGTCTACAATACGTTAGACAGAAAAATTATTGGCGTGCATGCACTGGTCGATGGTGCTGCGAATCTGATGGGCGAGGCCGCGCTGCTGGTTCATGCCGGTCTGCCACTGGAAGCCATTGCTGCGGCGATCCATCCTCATCCGACGCTAACGGAATCCTTCGCGCAGGCCGCGCGTGTGGCACTGGCCGCGCACGGGCCTGTGGGGCATTGATGCCTTTACTAAGACAGCAAGACTAAGACAACAAGCCACGGAGAACATTATGCAAGAAAACCAGACATCTATTCCCTTGCTGGGCGACGACTTTCCCAGCCTGAGCGTGCAGACCACCCACGGCCCGATGAATATTCCCGAAGACATGAAAGGCCAATGGTTTGTCTTGTTTAGCCATCCTGCCGATTTTACGCCCGTCTGCACCACGGAATTCTTCGCTTTTCAGAAGCGCTGTGAACAGTTCGAGAAACTTGGTTGTAAGCTGATCGGCATGTCCGTGGATCAGGTCTTTTCGCATATCAAGTGGACGCAGTGGATCAAGGAAAACCTCGATATCGAAATCACCTTCCCCATCGTTGCGGCCAATGATCGCATTGCCAGCACGCTGGGCATGTTGCATCCGGAAAAGGGCAGTAATACGGTGCGGGCTGTTTTCATTGTCGACCCGAAAAGCAAGGTCAGGTTGGTGCTGTACTATCCGCAGGAGATTGGCAGAAATATCGATGAGGTGCTGCGGGCCCTGCAGGCCTTGCAGGTTTCCGATGCCCAGGGCGCTATTCCGGCCGGCTGGCCAAACAATGAATTGATCGGTGATCAGGTCATCGTTCCACCGGCCACCGATGAGGCAACTGCTGCCAAGCGCATGCAGGAACATGATTGCTATGACTGGTGGTTCTGCCATAAACCTTTACAGAAATGATTCCAGCGGACCTGTCAGCGTGCTCGAAAGAGGGATGAATATCTTGGAAAAGCAAATCCCCGAACACATGCAGAAAATTATTGACGCGGCGCGGCAATATTCACCACTGCCAGTGGCGGTGGTGGATGCGCAGGAGGCTCATGTGTTGGCCGGCGTCGTGGAGGCCAGTGATCGTGGACTTATTGAACCGTTGCTGGTGGGTCCCCGAAGTGAAGTAGAGGCGGTATGCCGGCAACTGGGTTGTCCCGTAGAGCGGTTTGAAATTCTCGATGTATCTTCGGGTTTTCAGGCTGCTGATATTGGGGTGCAACAGGTGCTGGAGGGGCGGGCAGCGGCGCTGGTCAAGGGCTGGATACACACCGATGAACTGATGCATCCGGTGCTGCGTCAGTTGCGCACGAGCCGGCGTGTGAGTCATGTTTTTATTGCCGATTTGCCCGATTATCACAAGCTGTTATTTATCACCGACGCGGCCATCAACATCGCGCCCGATCTCACCACCAAGGCGGCGATCTTGCAAAATGCCATTGATCTGGCACGCATTCTGGGGGTGACGACGCCAAAGGTTGCGGTGCTGTCGGCGGTGGAATTGGTCAAGCCCAGCATTCCTTCCACACTGGATGCCGCCTGTCTCTGCAAGATGGCCCAGCGTGGCCAAATCCGTGGTGCCGAGGTGGACGGGCCACTGGCCTTTGATAATGCCATTTCGCGTGAGGCGGCGAAGGTAAAACAAATTGTGAGTCCAGTGGCAGGTGATGTGGACATTCTGCTGGCCCCCGATCTGGATGCAGGAAATATCCTGGCGAAGAATCTGGAATATCTTGCTGGGGCGACACTGGCGGGTATTGTCATTGGCGCCAAGGTGCCGGTGATGCTCCCGTCCCGCTCTGACCCGCCTCTTGCACGTCTGGTTTCAGCCGCCATCGCGGTGTTGTTGCATCAGCATTGGGATGGCGATGGTCTATCAACAAGTAGTGTATCAGCCAGAGGAGATAAATCATGACCATTGTAGGTGAACTCCGGGCCACCATTGAGCAGATGGTGCAACCGGGCAAGGGCATTCTCGCCGCTGACGAAAGTCTGCCCACCATTGCCAAGCGTTTTTCGCCTATTGGTGTGGAATCCACTGAGGAGAGTCGCCGTGCCTATCGCGCCCTGTTGTTTACCGCACCGGGTATCGAGGACTACATCAGCGGAGTGATCGAATTTGAAGAGACCCTGACACAGGTTGCGGATGACGGCACGAGCCTGCCCGAAGAGCTGGCGCGGCGGGATATTGTTCCCGGCGTCAAGGTGGACAAAGGCAAGGGGCCGCTGGCTTTGTCGCCGGGTGATCTCATCACCTATGGTCTCGACGGACTGGCCGAGCGGCTGCAGCAATACAAGCAGCAGGGCGCGCGCTTCGCCAAGTGGCGTGAGGTCTATCCCATCAGCAGGCGCAATCCTTCGCCCCTGGGCATCAGCGCCAATGCCGAGATGCTGGCGCGTTATGCGGCAGTGTGTCAGGAGCAGGGCATCGTGCCCATCGTCGAGCCGGAGGTGTTGATGGACGGCGACCACAGCCTGGCCCGCTGCGCCGAGGTGACCGAGGCGGTGCAGAAGGCAGTCTTTCACGCCCTGCATCGTTACCACGTGGTGCTCGAACACATGGTACTCAAGCCCAATATGGTGTTGCCGGGCAAGGACTGCCCGCAACAGGCCAGCGCCGAAGAGGTCGCCGCGGCCACGGTGCGGGTGCTGCGCCGCTGTGTCCCGGCGGCGGTGCCGAGTATCAATTTTCTCTCCGGTGGCCTGAGCCCGCAGCAGGCTACGGTCAACCTCAATGCCATCAATGCCGGTTTCCCGCTGGAACCCTGGCTGCTGTCGTTTTCCTATGGCCGCGCCCTGCAGCAGCCGGTGCTGCAGGCTTGGCAGGGCAAGGCGGAAAACGTGCCGGCGGCGCAGCAGGCGCTGCTCAAGCGCGCGCGGCTCAACGGTGCGGCCCAGCGCGGTGAGTACGGAGAAGCCATGGAGGCCTCGCCTTGACGGGTGAGGTGCTCACAGGGGAGTCCCTGCCCATCGGCGTGCTGTCGCTCAATCCGGCGGTGGACATGACCTACGAGATTCCCCGTTTGCTGGAGGATCAGAAGGCCCATGCCGTGACCACCCGCTTCGATCCCGGCGGCAACGGCATCAACGTCGGCCGGGCGCTGAAGCGGCTGAATACGCAGGCACAAAGCTATTGTACGACCGGCGGTGAAATCGGCCAGTTGCTGCAGCGCCTGCTACACGATCAACTGGATTGGGTGGACCGCGAGGAGGTGGCGGGTGAGACCCGCATCAACGGCACCTTCATCGAGCTCTCGACCCGGCGGCAGTATGAGGTCAACGGCATCGGCCCCGAGATTCCGCCCACCCAGCTCAATGAACTACTGGCGCGCTTCGTCGCGCACAGCGCCCAAGGCATTGGTGTGCTGACCGGTTCCCTGCAGCGGACATTGCCGCCCACGCTCTACGCCGAGCTGGCCCGGCGCATCAGTGAGGCAGGCGGCCGGGCGGTGGTGGATTCCCACGATGAGGCCCTGCGCCATGCCATCGATGCCCGGCCCTTCCTCATCAAACCCAATCGCCACGAGCTGGAGGCATTGCTTGGCCGTTCGCTCGACAGTCTCGAAAAGGTGGCGAGCGAGGCCCGTGAATTGCAGCAAGGCGGCGTGGATCATGTCTGCGTCTCCCTGGATGGAGATGGCGCCCTGTTGGTCGGGCCGGACAACAGCTATCACGCCGCCGCACCGGAAGTGATCGTGCGCTCCAGTGTCGGCGCCGGGGATTCCATGGTGGCGGCGCTGGTGGCCGCTTTTGCCCATGGCCAGACGGCGGCGGAGGCCCTGCGTCTGGGTATCGCCTGCGCCGCCGGCACGGTCAGCCAGCCGGGCACAGAGCTGTTCTCCGCGGCGGACGTGGAGGTCTATCTCGATGGCATCGAGATACGCTGCCTAGATATCTAACTGCATGTAGCCTTCGACTGGCGCATCGTGAAAACCACTCACCCCAAATCCCTGCTGATCGGTCTGCTGGCCGGCTTCGGCGGCGGCCTGTTCAGTCTCGGTGGCGGCACCGTGACCATCCCGCTGATGCTGTACTGGTTGCAGCTGACGGAGTTCGAGGCGCGTGGCACGGCACTGGTGGCGGCCTTTTTTCCGGCCTTGCTGGGTACCTGGATCTATCAGCAGGCGGGACAGATGGACTGGCTGGCGGTGGCGCTGATCGCCATACCCGCCCTGATTGTGACGCCGCTGGTCAGTCTGTGGAGTGAACGTCTTTCCGGGGAGCGTCTGCGGCGCCTGTTCGGTGCTGTGGTAGTGGGCGGGGCCTTGATGCTGTTGTTGCGGGATCAATTACTGGGCGACTGGGCGCTGCAAGGCACTGCCCGCCCCGTCTATTTGATCGGTATCGGTATTTTGGAAGGTCTGGTGGCGGGCAGCGTGGGAGTCAGTGGTGGCCCGGTGTTGGCGCCCCTGCTGGTGCTGGGTCTCGGTATGCCCCAACAATTGGCGCAGGGCTGTTCATTGGCGGCGCGCATTCCCGCGGTGGTGGCCGGCGGTGTGGAGAACTTTTTTCACCGGCACATCCGCTTCCAGCTCCTGCCCGGGTTGGTTGGCGGTGGTCTGATCGGTGCCTGGCTGGGCAGCCGCCTGGCCCTTGCGCTGCCGGAATTGCACCTGCGTTCCCTGTTCGCCCTGCTGCTGGCGGCACTGGGTTTGCACTATCTTCTGAGCAGGAAGAAAAGCTAATTATTCAGCTCACTACAGGGGTATGGCGTTCACGGGGAAATTGGCCGACTCAGTCTTGTGCGCGCGGCGCACACTACATTCACCCGTAGCGTGCACACCTTGATCCTTGCTTGACGTGCTTTCAGTGATCAACTGGCTGATGCACTGCCTGGACGGAGTACTAGTCGTGGATGATGATTCGCCGGGTATCGGTGTCGATATCCACCACCTGGCCGGCCTCATGGGCGACTTCCGCCAATTCAACCAATGTGGGCTCATTGTTCGCCTCCGCCAATGTTGTCAAGGTGTCCTCGGCATGGCAGTCGATGTGCTGCATCGCTCCCGCACCGGCCTTGCAGCCGCAGGCGGGGGCATCGATGGCCATCACGAAGTCTTCCGGCATCTGCAGAATCACCGGCTCGGCATGGTGAACCTGCGCGATGGCCTTCTTGGCGCTGATCGCTCCTGTCCAGGCGAGGGCTGGTATGTTGCTGTAGTCGCGCATGGTTGTTCTCCTGATTGATCTTGGCGGGCCGGGGCACAGGTCAAACTGCCCCTCTGTGAGTTTGTAACATTTTGCCTCAACAAAATGTGACTAACTGCAACCTGGGTTACTGATGCCCGGGGCGAGCTGTCCTAAAGTGCATAGGCTCGCATATTGACCAGAGGAGTAATGCCATGGGGACGATGCGCACCAAGCTTGACCAAGTGGGGGAGTTGACCCGTCGCCTGCGCAAAGATTATCCCGCAGAGACAGGGGCCTTTCTTGGCTTTCTGCAAAAGGCTGAAGAAGGAAAGGCTTTGGATCTGCGTGTCAAGGAATTGATCAATGTCGCTCTGGCGGTCGCAGGTCAATGTGAATGGTGCATTGCCTTCCATGTCGAACAGGCAGCCAGGGCCGGTGCCAGTCGTGATGACTTGATTGAGGCTGGCTTCATGGCGGTCGTGATGCACGGCGGGCCGGCCTATATGTATATGACACCGCTGTTCGCAGCAGCGGATGAGTTTTGCCAGGATAAGAAATCGTGAGAATACATAACCCTTTTCGTGCCACCGGCAGGTACATCTATCGATCGCTGTAACACTGGGAAATATGAACATGGAATCGGATCGCTTAAGGACGATGCTGCGCGACATGCTGCTGGCGCGGGCCTTCGAAGAGCGGGCGGCGCAGGAATACGCCCAGGGCAACATCGCCGGTTTTCTACATCTCTATCCGGGTGAGGAGGCGGTGGGCGTGGGCGTACTGCATGCGGTGGAGCCCGCCGATTATGTCGTCTCTACTTACCGGGAACATGTCCACGCCCTGGTGCGTGGCGTACCGGCCCGGGTGGTGATGGCCGAGTTGTTTGGGCGCAAGACCGGTTGCAGCGGCGGCATGGGGGGCTCCATGCATCTGTTCGATCGCGAGCGCCGTTTCATGGGCGGTTATGCCATCGTCGGCGAGACCTTTCCCATCGCCACCGGTATCGGCTATGCCATCGCCATGCGTGAACTGCCCGAGGCGGTAATCTGTTTCTTCGGCGACGGCGCTGTTAATCAGGGTACCTTCCACGAAAGTCTCAACATGGCGGCGCTGTGGAAACTGCCGGTGCTGTTCGTGTGCGAGAACAACCATTACCAGATAGGTACCGAGATTCACCGCCATTCAGCGGTTACCGAGGTTTACAAGCGCGCCTGTGGATATCGCATTCCGGCCCGCCGGGTTAACGGCATGGACGTGCTGGCCGTGCATCATGCGACCGAAGAGGCCCTGGCGCAAATCCGTGCTGGCAATGGACCACAATTCATCGAATGCGAGACCTACCGTTTTCGTGGTCATTCCATGGCCGACCCCGGCAGTTACCGTCCCAAGGTGGAATTGCAGGCCTTCGAAAATACCGAGGACCCGGTAAAGATTGCCATCGCCGAGACCGTGACCGCCTATCCCACGGCAGAGCAGATTGCGGCCGTCGGCTCGGACAATATCGACAGCCTGACGGGCAGTCTGCGCAGTGGTGGACATTTTCCACCCGAACATCTCGATGCCATGCAGGCGGAAATCACCGCTGAGGTGGAGGCGGCCGTGCGTTTCGCCAGTGAAAGCCCCGAGCCCACGCTGGCTGATGCGCAGGCGGCGTTGGATTGCAATCGTCGGGGAGAGGTCCTGATCTGATGGCGACTGCCAGCGCATTGGCGCAGACACGTCGCTGGCTGCTGATCTCCACACTGCTGAATGCCGTGCTGGCGATGTTCAAACTGGCTTGGGGATTGTTCTCCGGTAGCACCGTGGTCTTGGCGGATGCCATTCATAGTTTTACCGATGTGCTGGGTGCGCTACTGGTCTATGGTGCCGTGCGTTTTTCCACACGCCGTTCCCGTCGCTTTCCTCTCGGCATGTACAAGCTGGAGGATATGGCAGCGCTGCTGGGCGGGTTGGCTGTACTGTTCGCGGGTTATGAAATTCTGCGCTCCGTCTTCTTTGGCAGTGGTGTAACAAACGCCTCGGTACCCTTTGCCACTCTGGGTTTCATGGCCCTGGTGTTATGGGTGCAGACGGTGTTCTATCTTCGGGAAAAACGTGCTGCTGCCTGCCTGAATTCTCCCGGCCTGAACAGTGATGTGGTCAATTGGTTGGGTGATATGGGTGCCGGGCTGGTGGTTATGGCTGGCATTGGTGGCCATTTGCTGGGTGTTCCTTACGCACAGGAAGTGGCTGTTGTCGTTATCGCTGCGATGATTTTTTATGGTGCCTATGAAGTGATTCGCGACAGTCTCTTTTCATTGTTAGATGCTTCCGCGACGAGTAATGATCGTGAGGAAATACAGCGTTATCTGTCTTCTCACCCTGCGTTGGAAGAGGTCAGAGACCTCTATATCCGCAGCGCGGGCAGCGTACTCTTTGTTCGTGCAACCCTGGTGTTGGACGTGCAAAGTTTCAACAAGGCACATCAACTGGTAGACGACATTGCCGAGCAACTCAAACAGAAGATACCACGCATTGAGGAAGTCACTCTGCACTATGAACCTGTGCATCAGCGATACAAGCGCATCGCTACTCTGTTTGAAGCCGACCGCAAGACTCCCGCCCACCACTTTGGCAAGGCGCGCTACATCCGCCTTGAGGAGGGTTCTGCGGAGGGCCGGACACAGTCGTGGTACAGCAATCCCTTCAGTGAGGATGAACACGGCAAGGCCATGAAACTGATTGCCTGGCTACTCAGAAACCGGGTGAGTGAAGTGCATCTATTGCCCGGAAAAATTCCCGACACCCTGGTCGAAATGCTCGATACGGTGGAGATTGACTATCGACCTGTTACTGAATCAGTAGCATTAACCAAAAATGGAATTAGCAGAACCCCTGAGGGAGGAATGCGGAGTGAATAACACTGTCTATTACTGGCAAGCGCTCAATCGTGCCCTGGATGCCGAGATGGCCGTGGATGAGTCAGTTATCGTGTTGGGCGAAGACGTGGGACTTTATGGTGGCAGTTACCGTGTGACCGAAGGCTTATATGCCAAATATGGTGAATGGCGACTGCGTGACACACCCATTTCCGAGGGTAGTTTCACCGGCCTTGGCGTGGGTGCGGCAATGGTCGGCCTGCGCCCGGTGGTAGAAATCATGACCATCAACTTTGCGTTACTCGCGCTGGATGCCATCATCAACATGGCGGCCAAGATCCCTTTCATGTCCGGGGGACAGTTTCCTATGCCACTGGTGGTGCGCATGCCCGGCGGGGTGGCCAAGCAACTCGCCGCGCAACATTCGCAACGGCTGGAACAGACCCTGATGAATGTGCCGGGGCTGCGCATCGCCGTTCCCGCGACACCACAGGATGCCTATTGGCAATTGCGTCAGGCGCTTAGTAGTAACGAGCCCATTGTGCTACTTGAACACGAACTGCTCTATTTCAGCAAAGGGTCACTGGATGAGTCGCGACAGGCGCCAGCTATGCATCGTGCTCAGGTTTGTCGGCAGGGGAGTGACCTTACGATTGTCACCTATTCACGGATGCGTGACCTCTCCCTGCAAGCGGCGACGCAGATGGCATCAAGCGGTATTGAGGCGGAGGTCATCGATCTGCGCAGCCTGCGCCCCATCGACTGGGATACTTGCGTGGCGTCACTGGAAAAGACTCACCGTCTGCTGATAGTGGAGGAGGATACGGGTTTTGCAGGCGCTGGTGCCGAGATTACCGCCGGACTGACCGAACGCTGTTTCCTGACTCTGGATGCGGCACCACGGCGGGTAGCGGGAAGGGAACTGCCCATCGCGTATAACGCCGGTCTGGAGGCCGCCAGCATCCCTCAAATCGCTGACATCATGGATGCCGCGCAAACCCTCTGTTCCAACTAACTTCGGTTAACCAAGGAGTGTCAGTCATGCGGGAACCCATTTTGATGCCGACCCTTTCCGACACCATGGAAACCGGTCATCTCATACAGTGGTTGAAACAGCCGGGCGATGTGGTGAAAAAAGGTGATGCCATTGCCGAAGTCGAAACTGATAAGGCAGTCATGGAGGTGGAAGTCTTCCATGATGGTTATCTGGCTGGTCCCCTGGCGGCGGCAGATACGGATCTTCCGGTTGGTGCGGTAATCGGCTATATCGTCGATAATCTTGAGAGGGGGGAAGATAAAGCAGAACCAACGCAAAAGAGATCGAATGATACACAGGGCGCCAAGATAACAGCCTCTCAGACCATTGAAGCAAAAGCGCCGACTCCGTTAGCCGTGCCCCCCGCATCAAGCAGCGATCCGGAGACTGGCAACACGCCCTCGTCGACATCATTCATCCACGTACCCTCTTCACCCTATGCCCGTGGTTTGGCACGTGAACTGGGGATCAATCTGGCGGGGCTAACACCGGGGCCGGACGGCAGTATTCGCGCTGTCCAGGTGGTGGCTGCTGCATTGGGCAGGCCAGAGCCGAATCTTGATGATGGTCCTGACTATGAGCTCTTGACCCTGACGCCGATGCAGCGGGCCGTCGCCAATAATATGATTGCGGCCACGGCGACTCCCGTATTTCACGTTAGTGCCCGACTTTCCCTCCAGTCATTGAGCACGCTTGCGCATCAGGAAAAATATTCTCTGACCCTGCTAATGGCTCGTGCCTGTGCACTAACGGTGGAGGCACACCCGCGCTTCAATGCCGTCTACACATCACAGGGTTTGGCCCAACGACGACAGGTTGATGTCGGTATCGCTGTGGATGTGCCTAACGGCTTGGTAACACCCGTTCTGCGTGATGTCGCCCGTCGGCCCGTGGAGGAGCTTGCCGAGGATTGGAGCAGTTTAAAGGCGCGAGCGATGGGAAAAACTCCTCGCCTAAGGTTGGCTCCAAGAGACTACCGTGGTGCGACTTTCTATCTGTCCAATCTCGGTATGTTTGGCATGATTTCCCGTTTCGATGCCGTGGTTCCCGTTGGGGCAGCGGCCATTCTTGCCGTGGCCGCGACACAGAATGGCTTTGCCGAATTTACTCTTAGTTGTGATCATCGGGTGGTTTACGGTGCCGATGCGGCGCGTTTTCTGGAGACATTGGCCCTGTTACTGGGTGAGCCTGAAGGCCTGGCCCAGGCGGAACCATGAGTCTTGATAAGTCACATATCGGAATCTGCCAGGTTTGCCGACAAGATAAACCGATGAGTCAGCTACTGCCGGCAAGAATGGTCAGGGGTGGTGTGTTGAGTCTGATCCGTGAGGACCACCCCGACTGGAAGGATAGCGGCCAGATCTGTTTTGCGTGCCTAAACCGGTATCGCACCGACTATGTGCGGCAGTTGATGGAGAAGGATCTGGGTGAACTGGATGAGCTGGAGAAGGAGGTTGTGTCGAGTCTGCAGGACAATGCCCTGCTTTCCGAAAACCTTAATGAGGAATACGAACAGACCCTGACCTTTGGTGATCGCTTCGCTGACAAAGTGGCTGAATTTGGCGGCAGCTGGCGGTTTATTATCTGGTTCTGCATCTTTCTCGCTGCATGGATAGTCATCAATACGGTGCTCGCATTTACCGGGCCATTTGATCCTTATCCCTTCATTCTGCTCAATCTCATGCTCTCGTTTCTGGCGGCAATCCAGGCCCCGATTATCATGATGAGCCAGAACCGGCAGGAAGACCGCGACCGTATTCGTGCAGAAAATGACTATCAGGTGAATCTGAAATCCGAAATGGAAGTTCGCCTCATCAATGAAAAACTCGACCAGCTGCTACATCAGGAGATGCGACGTTTCATGGAAGTTCAGCAGATACAGATGGAGATGTTGAATGAACTGCATGACAAAGTGAGCTGACCTTTTCCCTGGTAATCGATCAGGTTTATTAAATATGGATCTGCCACATGCTGGAATTGTTAGATGTCCCATGAGTGATCGTCAACCTCTCAATCATACTGAGGAGAAAACAATGACCAATGAAGAACAATTAGTTGAATCTCATGTCAGAGAGTATGAGTCACGTCTGAAACATATTGATGAACTCATCGCGCGTGCGAGCAAAACGTATTTTCAGAAGGTGGAACACCAGTCTGAACTATCTGGCCTGAAACAGGAACGTAACAAGCTGGCGGGCCACCTCGATGAGATCAAGGCACTGTCCGCAGAGGAATGGGCAAAGGAAGGTGGCCCAATGGTGATTTGGGATATTGTCGCCAAGCGGCTGGAAAAACTGGTCGAACACCTTGAGTAATCACAGGAGACAGACAACATGAGTAATGGATCTGATCAATATATTCGCTGGTTTTCTGAAATGAGTATTGATGATGTACCACTGGTTGGCGGCAAGAATGCCTCGTTGGGGGAAATGTATCAAAACCTGCGTTCAGAAGGCGTGCGAGTTCCCAATGGATTTGCCATTACCGCAACGGCATATCGTTATGTACTTGATCACAACAATGCCTGGCCGTTATTACATAAGGCACTTGATGGCCTGGACCCGGATAATATTAAGGACTTGCAGGCTCGCGGTGAAACAGCCAGGACGATCGTCGATGGCTGTGTATTGCCGGATGATCTGAAAGCGGAAATTTCTCAAGGCTATGAGCGATTAAAGCGGGAATACGGCGAGAATTTTTCCGTGGCAGTGCGCTCATCGGCCACGGCGGAGGACTCACCAGAGGCCTCCTTTGCCGGACAAAATGATACTTACCTCAATGTCAGCAATGTGGATGCACTGCTTGATGCCTATAAACGCTGCTTGGCCTCCAATTTTACTGACCGCTCCATTCACTATAAATACGATAATGGTTTTGACTACTACAAAGTCTACCTTTCTGTTGTTGTGATGAAAATGGTGCGCAGTGATTTGGGGGCCAGCGGCGTAATGTTTTCGCTGGACACAGAAACCGGCTTCAAGGATGTCGTTTTTATCAATGCCGCACTGGGGCTTGGTGAAAATGTGGTGCAGGGAACGATTGATCCCGACAGTTTCTATGTGCACAAACCCACATTTGAAAAGAATTATCGGGCCGTTCTGAAACGCCGCCTGGGAAAAAAAGAAAAGAAGATGATTTTTACCGATACCCTCAATACCGGCAACATCGCTGTGGAGTATACCCGAAATATTGACACCACTAACGAGGAAAGAAATCACTTCTGTATCACCGATGTGGATATCATGGTGCTTGCGGATTATGCCATTCGTGTGGAAAAACATTATTCACAGAAAGCCGGATTTTATAAGCCCATGGATATGGAGTGGGCAAAGGATGGCAATGACGGACAACTGTACATGGTGCAGGCAAGACCGGAGACGGTGGCATCGCAAAAAAAAGGCAGCGTGCTTGAAATATATCACCTGAATGAAAGATCCCGTGTTGTTCTCCAGGGTCGAGCCGTTGGTACCAAAATTGGCAGCGGAAAAGTACGTGCCATCACTGAGGTTAAATATCTTAACGACTTTCAGCCGGGAGAAATCCTGGTGGCCGATACCACGACACCGGACTGGGAGCCGGTGATGAAAACGGCAGCCGCGATCGTTACTAATCGTGGTGGCCGTACCTGCCACGCCGCTATCGTTTCACGTGAACTGGGAATTCCCGCCATTGTTGGATCCGGGCGTGCGACCGAGTTATTGAGAAACGGGCAGGAAATCACCGTCAGTTGTGCCGAAGGCGAAACCGGCAATGTCTATGAAGGTATTCTGGATTTTGAAATTCAGCAGACGGATCTCAGTCAACTGGGGAAACCCAACACCGAGATAATGATGAATCTGGGTAATCCGGATCAGGCATTCAGCCTCGCCTCACTGCCTGTGGATGGCATCGGCCTGGCGCGGATGGAATTTATTATCAATGAATACATCAAGGTTCACCCGATGGCGCTCAAACACCCGGAAAAGGTGGATGATGAGACCCGTGAGAAGATCGCGGTCATCAGTATCGCCCATGATGATCCTGAAGACTTTTTCATTAAAACTCTTGCTGAGGGTGTCGCCACGATTGCCGCTGCGGTTTATCCCAAACCCTGTGTGGTCCGCATGAGTGACTTTAAGAGTAATGAATATGCAACCTTGCTGGGCGGTGCTTTTTTTGAGCCGGAAGAAGATAATCCGATGATCGGTTTTCGTGGTGCATCCCGTTACGCGCACCCTGCTTATGCCGAGGGCTTTGCCCTGGAGTGCATGGCCATGAAGCGGGTGCGTGATGATATGGGTCTGACTAACGTCAAATTGATGATTCCATTCTGCCGACGGGTAGAAGAGGGAGAAAGGGTATTGGAGGCCATGGCCGCCAACGGTCTAGCGCGCGGTGAAAACGGTCTTGAGGTTTACGTCATGTGTGAGATTCCCAATAACGTCATCCTCATTGATGAGTTTTCCGAGCTGTTTGACGGCTTTTCCATCGGTTCCAATGACCTCACTCAGTTGACCCTTGGTGTCGATCGTGATTCGGAAATTGTCGCCTTTGATTTTGATGAACGTGATCCCGGTGTAAAAGAGATGATCCGCCTGGCGGTGACAGGAGCCAAGCGCAACGGCCGCCATTCTGGGCTGTGTGGGCAGGCGCCATCGGACTATCCCGAGATGGCTGAGTATCTGGTGGAAATCGGCATTGACTCCATGAGCCTCAATCCGGACACAGTACTTACCACAACACGTCATGTGCTAGAGGTGGAACAGCGCCTGCGGGAGCGCTCTGATGGATAGCCAGGTGAACACACATACCGGCTCCGGCCTGGTCAGAAGTTGTCGTGATCAGGTGCCTGTTGGATTTTTGAGATATCTGCTGAAGATAATCCATGTCGGTCAGATTTATTTTCGATCATTATCCGTTAAAGCAGCGATTGCTATTCGCCGCGAACGATCGAAAATTTTAATCCAAAATGTCCTTCCTCCGAGTTGGTTCCTTTCGCCTGACAGGATTCTGTGATTTTGCTACAGAAAAATCACAGACAGAGTTACCAATGCTACAGAAAATTACCTGACTGTAACTAGGGTTACATCCCTCCGACCCTGACGAGACTAGCATGCATGCAAGCGAGAGGTTTAACCGAAATTGTATTTTCAAAGTAAGTGTCTCTCGAATACACAACTAAATGAAAAGTTTGGTTTTTTGAGAAAATCAGAGGAAATACGCATGATGATTAAGCACAGAAAAGGAATTGGTATAATGGTGATAGTGATTCTGTTGGCTTCTTTGACAACAACCTCATTATTCGCCGCTGAACAGCTGGCTGATGTTGATATCAGCTACTGGGTGCGCGATTCCCTTCGCATTGATCCACGCGTGGATGCATCGAAGATTGGTGTGGCCAGCGAGCAGGGCATTGTTACTCTGTCCGGCAGTGTGGACAATCTGGCAGCGAAGCAATATGCCAATCTTGAAGCAAAGAAGATCAACGGTGTTCTTGGCGTCATTAATGAGATTGTGGTGATGCCTGTCTGGCGTTCGGATACTGATATCAGGCACGCAGTAAAGCGCCGTATTCTGGATAGCGCGGTCATAACATCGGAGGGTATCAGAGTTACTAGCAAAAATGGCCGGGTCACCCTCTCAGGCGAAGTCTCTGACTGGGGGGAAGTACAACAGGCTGGATTGCTGGCCAGTGAGGTTCGTGGCGTAAGTCAGGTGATGAATGATCTTGTCGCTGTCTGGCAGGTTAAGCGGAGTGATCCGGCCATCAAAAAGGATGCTATCGCTGCACTGCAACGTGATGTCTATCTGAGCGGCCTGCCTATCGTAGTCTCCGTCAATGACGGCATCGTTAACCTGACGGGCTCGGTCGGTAGCGTCTTCGAAGGTGATCGCGCCATGCAGAAGGTACGCTTGATCTCGAATGTTAAAGGTGTTGTGAGCGATCTCAGGATCGAAGGTTGGGAGAATCGCGGCGCGCGCAAGGAAAAAGTCTGGCCTTCGGATGATGCATTGAAGCGTGCCGTCTGGGCCGAACTGAATCAGGATCCGTACGTCGTTGCCACGGATATCACTGTTCGTGCCAGCCTCGGGTCTATTACGCTGGATGGCACCGTCAACAGTTACTATCAAGCGCTTATCGCCGGACAGGATGCCAATAACGTGGTTGGTGTGGGCTGGGTGGTTAATAACCTATTGGTTGGTGGTACCAGCCGCTCCGACTGGCTGATCGAGGATGATGTCGCTTTTAATTTCAATACGGATTATGTGTTGGAAGGCTTCCAGCTCAAGAGCAAGGTCAAGAATGGCGTGGTTAGTCTCACCGGTGAGGTAAACAACAGCTTCGAAAAGTACCATGCTGGAAATGTGGCGGCCGATGTTCTTGGTGTCAAGCAGGTCATCAATCGGATCGCTGTCCTGCGAACGAGTATCAAGAGTGACCAGGCACTGACTGATGATGTTATTAACAATCTTCGTTGGAACTGGACCACCCGGCCCGTACTTAATGGTATCAAGGTCAGCACAATCAACGGTATCGCTACTCTGAAAGGGGAAGTCGATAGCGGATCCGAACGCCGCGAAGCTGGTCGTGTCGCGTTTCGTACCGCGGGTATTTGGGCGGTGGACAACCAACTAACGGTGACCAGTTATGGTACCAATTATCCATGGGATCAATGGTTCGACAAGAGTATACCCGGGCAATGGGATCCGACCTACTATCCTGACCATATGTGGAAATACTACGAGCATCCGTATTTGTGGGATAACAGCTGAACTTTGTTTGGACGGGATCGGGTCTCTGAACCCGATCACCATCGGTGATCGACAACAGGCGGAGTACAACTTAATTATGGTGAGAGGATGTTATGAGTAGACTATTTTCCGTTACCCTGATCATGATGCTACTGACTCTGGGTGCATGTGCTACCAGCGGGATAAGTGAGGTCAGCCCTGAATCAACGGCCTACCTCATGCACTATGAAGACGGCAGGATTACAGACATCAAGCCTGTCATCATCAAGGATAGTGGAACGGGCGGTTTTCTGGGCGCCATCACGGGCGCTGTGCTCGGATCGACTATGGGCCGGGGGCGCGGTAATACGCTGGCAACACTGGCTGGCGGATTGCTGGGTGCTTATGCCGGCAATGAAGCTGGCAAGGCGAATGCACAGGAGCTGATGGTTGATCTGGATAACGGCGACTCGGTTGTTGTTATTGCCAAAGGCCAGCAATTTGCTGTTGGGCAGCACGTCAGAATCATGACGAAAAATGGTATCGTCATGTCGGTAGAACATAATTGAGCTGTTTCTGAATCTGGAAACCGAGATAAATACACACCCCCGCAGAAGTACCAAAAGTAGGTGCATTTAGCTGAGCTGCGGGGAATTGAACTCTCAGAGATTAAAATGAATATTCTACCCGTTGATAAAAATGTGTTCAAAAAATTTGGTCCCTATACCTTGGTGACGGGTGTTCTGCTGATTATTCTGGGTATCGTTGGCATTGCATTTCCTGTCTTGATGTCCCTGGCGACCAGTATCTTCGTCACCTGGCTGCTGCTCATCGGCGGTGTCTTCTGGGCCATTCACACCTATAAATATAGTCCGAAGAGCGTCATGGACTGGCTCAAGCCGACCTTGCTGCTTATAACCGGTGGCCTGTTGTTGTTCTATCCTATTTCCGGCGTGGAGGCGGTGGGTCTGTTGCTGGCACTTTATCTGTTACTGGATGCCTTTGGCAGCTTCACCCTTGCCCAGTCAATCCATCCCGCCAAGGGCTGGGGTTGGATGACCTTCAATGGTGTCATCTCGGCCCTGCTGGCCACCCTGTTTCTGATCGGCTGGCCAACCACGTCCCTGTGGCTGGTGGGGCTGTATGTCGGCATCAGCCTGCTGTTCGATGGTTGGGCATTGGTCACTATTGGTTGGATGTTGCGTAAAGGTGAACAACAATGAATCGTTCCTTCGATATTCAGTCACTGGTTGGCCGTGAAATCCTCGATTCCCGCGGCAACCCCACCGTGGAGGTGGAATGCGAGCTTCAGGATGGCACCTGCGCCCGTGCCGCCGTACCTTCCGGGGCCTCGACCGGCAGCCGCGAGGCGGTAGAACTGCGTGACGGTGATGCCAAACGCTTTCGCGGTAAAGGTGTCTTGCAGGCGGTCACCAACATCAACGAGGTCATCGCGTCAGAACTCCAGGGCATGGATGCACGGCGGCAGGCCGTGATCGACCAGACCATGATTGCGCTGGACGGGACGCCGAACAAGGCATGTCTGGGCGCCAATGCCATCCTGGGTGTCTCCCTGGCCGTGGCGCGCGCGGCCGCTGCTGCCAGCAAATTGCCGTTATACCAGTACCTCGGTGGCCCGGGCGCCACGCGCCTGCCGGTGCCACACATGAATATTCTCAATGGTGGCGTTCACGCCCACTGGCAGGGGGCGGACTTTCAGGAATTCATGATTGCTCCCTTTGGCGCAGACAGTTTCCGCCAGGCCCTTGAATGGGGCAGCGAGGTCTATCATGCATTGCAGGCATTACTGGAAAAAAAAGGCCTTTCCGTCGGTGTCGGCGATGAAGGTGGTTTTGCGCCGCAGGTATCATCCAACGAAGAGCCTTTTGAACTGATCGTTCAGGCGATTCGCAGTGCGGGCCTGAGACCGGGAGTGGATGTGGGCATTGCTTGTGATCCGGCCTCCAGCGAGTTTTATGAAAACGGCGAGTATCACTTACGGAGTGAGAATCGTAGCCTGGACTCCGCTGCGATGACGGCCTATTACGCGAAGCTAATCGACCGCTATCCACTGGTGTTGCTGGAAGACGGCATGGCACAGGACGACTGGTCGGGCTGGAAGATTCATTTTGCTGAACTGGGTGAACGTATCGAATTGGTGGGTGACGATGTGTTCTGCACCAACCCGGAGATTATTGCCCGGGGTATCAAAGACAAGATCGCCAACGCCGTGCTTATCAAACTCAACCAGATCGGCACCCTGACGGAGACCATTGCCGCCACGCGACTGGCTCGCAATCACGGCTGGGGCGCTTTTGTTTCACACCGTTCGGGAGAAACAGTGGACAGCTTCATCGCCGACATGACCGTCGCCCTGGATACCGGCCACCTTAAGAGTGGGGCGCCCGCGCGCGG
>CAZTPE010000001.1:0-40754 GCA_964614545.1 uncultured Ectothiorhodospiraceae bacterium | reverse complement strand
AATATTGAAAACGTAGGGGGGCAGGCGTTTTATTCTTGGAAATTCGTCAAACATGCGTAGAAAGCCAACAATCCGGTGCGCAAAAAAGGCACAAAGTATACCGCACCCGCAGGCCCCTTGGCCATGAAACCAACACCGCCGCCGCGCATTCGAGAAACTACATGAAATTCAATCAGGAACGGGACTTCACCTCCTACAGCATCCGCGCCTACAGTCCGGGCGCGATCAACATCACCCTGCCGGCCAACTTAGAGGCCGACAAGCCGCAACCGGTGGAGGTCAGAACCCTCACCCGCAGTTGCATCATCAGCCCCAAACAGCTCATCGACGACTGGGCGCCCAACAGCCTCGGCGAGCTGCTGGCGGAACACCTGCAGGCCATCGTGGCGCTGGCGCCGGAGGTGGTATTGCTGGGAACAGGAGAAACGCTGGATTTCCCCAACACGGAGATCCTCGCCGAACTGACCTCACGGCAGATCGGCGTGGAAGTCATGGACACGGCAGCCGCCTGCCGGACCTACAACATCCTCATGAACGAGGGCAGGAATGTGGTGGCGGGATTGATCACGGATAAGGACAGGACTGAAAAACGGACTGAGGACTGAGGACTGAGGAGTCTACACTTAGTCCTCAGTCCTGTTATTTAGTCAGTCCTGTTATTTAAGTATGGTATCCACCGAAAAACCCTCGCGTTCCATCACGCCACGCAGACGTTTGAGGGCCTCGATCTGAATCTGCCGCACCCGCTCACGGGTCACGCCGAGGGCATTGCCAACCTCTTCCAGGGTGGCCACATCCAGCCCGCGCAGGCCGAAACGCCGCTCCACGACCTCGCGCTGTTTGGCGGTAAGCTGGCCCAGCCATGACTCGATGCAATGCTGCATGTCTTCGTCCTGCAGCAGCACGGAGGGGTCGGGGTTATACTCGTCAGGGATGGCGTCGATGAGGGTCTTGTCACTGTCGCGGCCCAGCGGCACATCTACCGAGGTCACACGTTCGTTGAGGCCCATCATCCGCTTCACATCCTCAATGGGCTTGTCGAGCATCTTGGCGACCTCTTCCGGCCGCGGCTCATGATCCAGCGACTGCGCCAGGTGCCGGGCGGCACGCAAATAGACGTTAATCTCCTTTACCACGTGAATGGGCAGGCGAATAGTGCGCGTCTGATTCATGATGCCGCGCTCGATGGTCTGGCGGATCCACCACGTGGCATAGGTCGAAAAGCGGAAACCGCGTTCGGGGTCGAATTTTTCCACCGCACGGATCAGGCCCAGATTGCCCTCCTCGATGAGATCCAACAGGGCCAAGCCACGGTTGAGGTAACGCCGCGCAATCTTCACCACTAAGCGCAGGTTGCTCTCAATCATGTGCCGGCGCGCATCCTGATCTCCCTTCTGGATACGGCGCGCGATGGTGACTTCCTCTTCGGCGCTCAGGAGGGGGGAAAAGCCGATTTCACCGAGATAGAGCCGGGTGGCGTCAAGGTCGCGGTCACTGAGGTCAGAGCGCTGTGCGCGGCGGCGTTCCTGACGCGCGGCGGGCTTGTCCTTCACCGGGGAGGGGGGCGGCAGGGGTTCTCCCACCTCTTCCGCAACGGCCGTTTCTGCAACTTCGATGAATATTTCATCCATCGGCGCCAGTTCGATCTCGTCATCCATGACTTCACGAATTTCCGGCTTTACTTCTTCATCTTCTTTATTGCGCATGGTTTCCGCTTCTGGTGCCTTGCCGAATCAGCGCTGGGGCAGGTAGCGCAGGGGGTTAACAGGCTTGCCGTTGCGGCGGATTTCGAAATGCAGCATGGGACGCTGGGCGCCGCTGCTGCCCATGTCCGCGATTCGCTGGCCGGCCCTTATCACATCTCCCTCCTTAACACGCAACTTATCGTTATGTGCGTATGCGCTAAGATATTTCTCATTGTGCTTGACGATAATAAGCTGACCATATCTCACAAGTCCACTGCCGGCATAAACCACTCTTCCGGCCGCCGCCGCATGAACCGGATTACCACGCTGCCCGGCAATGTCGATACCCTTGCGGCCGGGGTCATTCGCGGAAAATGTCTGCAATACCTTGCGGCTTTTTACCGGCCATTGCCACTGTGGATTCTTGGGAAAGCTGACACTCGGGCGCTTCACCGGCAATGGTGCAATGGGCTTCGCCACGGGGGGCCTTGCCCTATCGACCGCACGCGGCCTCGCCTTTACCGGACCCACCACCGGGGCCGGCTTGCGTACCGGCGGTTTGGACCGCACTTTGGGCGATGGGGTTCCAATCTCCGGCGGCACCACGCGCAAAACCTGCCCGGGATTGAGGCCATAGGGTGGGCGGATGCCGTTCCATTGCGCGATCTTGCGATAGTCGTAGCCATATAGAAAGCCGATGGAATACAGGGTTTCACCAGGTTCGACGACGTGGTGCATATGCGCGCCGCAACCCGTCAACAATATCGCAGACAACAGTGAGGACAACAACAGCCATCGACGTATCAACTGTGTTGCAATGGCATACATCCGGGCGTGAGCGTCAGTGCAGGACGATGAACAGGACCACCAGCGCGACTACCAGCCAGCCCAGGATGTCCACGTAGCGGTGCAGCCTCTCTTCCATCGCCTTGCCACCCCATTTCATCAGCCCGGCGACGAGGAAGAAACGCGCCCCGCGCCCCACCGCCGAAGCCAGCACAAAAGGCAGGAAGGCCATGGAGATGGCGCCGGCGGCGATGGTGAAGACCTTGTAGGGAATGGGCGAAAAGCCGGCGATGAAGATGGTCCACACCCCCCACTCATCGAACCAGACCACGGCCTGCTGATAGCGGTCCCAGTAGTTGGAGGTCTGCAACCAGGGCTCGATCTGGCCGAAGGCGAGATAACCGATGAGGTAGCCCAGCATGCCACCCAGCACCGAGGTAACAGTGGTAATGCTGGCGAAGCGCCAGGCCCGGTCGGTGCGCGCCAGGGCCATGGGCGCCAGCATCACGTCGGGCGGGATGGGGAAAAAGGAGGACTCGGCGAAACTCAGCCCACCCAGATACCACGGCGCATGTCGGTGTTCCGCCCAGTGCATGACGCGTTCGTACAAGCGGGAAAAGAGTTTCATTGAAGGCCTATTGGTTTTGTCGGTATTTGTTTTGTCACAGAGGCACAGAGAATGGTGATTATAACTTGTGACACCGCTCCGCGGTGTCACACATCCCGTGGCGCTCTGCGCCGCTTGGGTGGCTGCGGGCAATTGTCCTGCAGCCTGCCGCCATGTTTTGCGGTCTGCGACGCAAAACGTCACGTCTTCCCATGAGGGTCACATGCGTCCAGGGTTACACCGCAGAGCGGTGTAACGAGTTGCCAATCCAGTGCACGCGGCAAACGCCATGCTGAATTCCGGCCTGCGCCGGAATGACGGCATTCGCTCTCTGTGTCCTCTGTGGCGAAAAGGTCCATTGAAATCGACTACTGCGTACCACTCAACATCGGCACGAAACTCACCCGATCCAGTACCTGCTGCTCAAAGCCGTCGGCGGTACGGGTAATCAGGATCAGCGTCTGCACACCGCGCGCCCCCACCGGCACCACCAGCCGCCCGCCGGGCGCCAGTTGCTGCAGCAGCGCATCCGGCACCTGTTCCGGCGCGGCGGTGGCGATAATGCCGTCGAACGCCCCGGCCTCCGGCCAGCCCCAGCTGCCGTCGCTGTATTTGCAGCGGATGTTGTTGAGCCTGAGGTCGAAGAAACGCTGACGCGCCTGATCCAGTAGCGGGCGGATGCGCTCCACAGTGTACACCTCGCCCACCAGCGGCGAGAGAATGGCCGCCTGATAGCCGGAACCGGTGCCCACCTCCAGCACCTTATTCAGCGCGCCGCCATCCAGCAGGGCCTCGGTCATGCGCGCCACGATGTAGGGCTGGGAGATGGTCTGGCCGAAGCCGATGGGCAGCGCGGTGTCTTCGTAGGACCGGCTGGCCAGGGCCTCGTCGACGAACAGGTGGCGGGGCGTGTTGCGGATCACGTCCAACACTTGCTGATTCTTGATCCCTTCATCCGCCAGACGCCGCACCAGGCGGTCGCGGGTGCGCTGGGAAGTCATGCCGATACCGCTGCGATTCTGACTCACAGGCCCTCCAACCAGCTGGCCACCTGATCGAGGGCGCGATAGCGCGTGAGGTCCACATGCAGTGGCGTCAGCGAGACGCGGTTGTTGCGCACAGCGAAAAAATCGGTGCCGGGGCCGGCGTCCTGCTCGGCGCCCACCGGCCCCACCCAGTAGATGTCGCGGCCGCGCGGATCCTGCATTTTCACCACCGGCTCGGACTTGTGGCGCCGCCCAAGCCGGGTGGCCTCGAAACCCTCGATGGCCTCCCAGGGTACGTCAGGCACGTTGACGTTGAGGATAGTATCCGCCGGCAACGGATCATTCTTCAGCAGTTCCAGCAGTTGCACCACCGCCTGCGCGGCACTGTCGTAGTGGCGCAATCCCTCACCCACCAGCGACACGGCGATGGCCGGCAGGCCGAGAAAACGCCCCTCCATGGCCGCCGCCACGGTGCCGGAATAGATCACATCGTCACCCATGTTGGAGCCGGCGTTGATACCGGCGATGACCATATCCGGTTCCTCGTCCAGCAGCCCGGTGATGGCCAGGTGCACGCAGTCGGTAGGCGTGCCGTCCACGCGCACCACACCGTCCTCCTCATGCCAGGCGCGGATGGGATTCTCCAGGGTCAGGGAATTGCTCGCCGCACTGCGGTTGCGGTCCGGGGCGACCACGCGGACCTCACCCATCGGCGCCAGGGCGGCGGCCAGGCAGCGCAGGCCCGGCGCCTGATAGCCGTCATCATTACTCAGCAGAATTCTCATGGGCGGGTATTATAGGGGACTTCTATTTATTCTGGACTAATAAATAGAAGCCCCCTATATCCACATCTTCCACCATGACTTCCCTCACAAACACAACTATGACAAAGAAAAAAACCACCGGGGATGATGAAGACCTGTTCAGGCACCTGATGTCGGACGTGAAACCACTGGCGGCAGAGTCGCGTATCACGCCCGCCAAAGCACGCCCGGCACCGCGCCCCCGCCACAACAACCCGTCCGCCCCCGCCAGCCCGGGCTTCGTCGAGCGTGAACATGCCTCCGACATCAATCCCGAAGAAGCGCTGTTTTTCGCCCGCAGCGGCCTGCAGCAGCGCCTGCTGCGTCAACTCAAGAGGGGCGAACTGCGCCCCGAGGCCCGTCTCGACCTGCACGGCTACACCATCGCCGAGGCCGGCACCCGGCTCACCGCCTTCCTGACCGACGCCCAGGGTGCCGGCCTGCGCTGCGTATGCATCATCCACGGCAAGGGCTACCGTTCTGCCGAGGGGCGCCCGGCACTCAAAACCCAGGTCAACCAATGGTTGCGCGACACGCCCACGGTTCTCGCCTTCAGCTCCACCCGTCCCCGCGACGGCGGCATGGGTGCCCTCTACGTGTTACTGAAGCGCCCCTGACATGCTCACGCCAAGGCCCTTTGGTGGCCTCCCCCACCGCCCCTCCCCCCAACAGGCAGTACCCTATTTTTCCCTAAAGAATCGACATCAGGATGCCGATGAGGCGGAAAGTAAACGGAGTTTTACCCGAGTATTATGGAAAAATTATAATGAGAAGCCTGTTTCGCCCCGCCACCCTAGTCATGGATCGCTTTCGCTACCCGCTTAAATTCGGGCTCATTTTTGGCGTGATACTGATCCCGATGATGGTCCTCAGCGCCATGCTGGTGGCCAGCATTGACAGCGAAATCGGCTCCCTACAAAACGGGCAACGGGGCTTGGCCTATCTCAAGATTACAAGGCTGCCCATCGAACACATCCAGCAACACCGCGGCATGACCAGCGCCTACCTCAACGGCAATCAGGGCTTTCGTGATCGCATCCTGCAAAAACGTCATGACGTCGACCAGCACCTGGCCAGCCTGCAGGCCACCGACGAGGAACTGGGCGGCGCATTGGCAACCGCTGGCAGGTTGCAGGAGATCCTCAGCCAGTGGGAGACCATCAAGGACAATTCCCTCAATGCCACATCGGCGGACAGTCTCAAGGCCCATAATGCCCTCGTCGCCAGACTCATCGACCTCATGAGCCACGTGGCCGACACCTCTGAAATCACCCTGAATCCCACCTTGGACAGCTATTATCTGGGCAACACCCTGGCACACCGTCTGCCTAGCCTGACCGAAAACATGGGGCTGGCACGCGCACTCGGCTCCAGCGCCGCCGCGGCCGATACATTCAACCAGGCCACGTATACCCAGCTGGCGGTCCTCACAGAAAACATCCACAATTACAACAATAACCTGCGTAAGGGACTGGCCGCTGCCTTCGGCTATAATCCGCAACTCAGCAAGGCCCTGAGCAGCCAGGTCAAGGCCAACGACGAGGCCATCACCCAGCTGACAACCCTGCTGCGCCGGGACCTGCTGGATGCCGATCCCATCACCATCAGCAGCGATGCCGTGTTCTCCACGGCAACCCAGGCCATCACCAAGACCTATGCCCTGTTCGATGCCATCGCGCCCCAGTTGGACACACTGCTTGCCGAACGCATCACCGCCGGCCACGCGAAAGAAATCAGCACCATCGCCATCGCCATCACCGTACTGTTGCTCACCGCCTATCTGTTCGCCGGCCTCTATCTTTCCGTCAACGACAGCGTGCAAGACATGCACGAAGCCACCCAGCACCTGGCCGCAGGAGACCTGACAACCCGGGTGCAGATTGCCAGCCGTGACGAAATGGGCGACATCGCCAGCAGCTTCAACGAGATGGCCGAGGGATTCAGCGATACCGTGCGGCACATCATCGCCTCTTCCGCGCAACTGACCGCCGCCGGCGAAGAAATGTCGGCCATCACCGCCCAAACCAGCCAAGGCATACAAGGGCAGCAGTCACAGACCGATCAGCTGGCCACCGCCATGAATGAAATGGCCGCTACCGTGCAGGAGGTCGCCCACCACGCCCTGGAGGCCGCCAACGCCGCCACGAAGGCAAACAATGAATCCAGTCAGGGGCGTCAGGTGGTCAACAACGCCGTCAATACCATCAACGCCCTCGCCGAGGCCATCGGCCGCGCCGGCGATGCCATTCAGCGCGTGGAGGCCGACAGCGACCACATCGGTACCGTGTTGGACGTGATTCGCGGTATCGCCGAGCAAACCAATCTGTTGGCACTGAACGCCGCCATCGAGGCCGCGCGTGCCGGCGAGCAGGGCCGCGGCTTTGCCGTGGTGGCGGATGAAGTGCGCACCCTGGCCAATCGCACCCAGAAATCGACGCAGGAGATCCAGCAGATGATCGAATCCCTGCAGGCCGGCTCAAAGGAAGCGGTGCAGCTCATGGAGCAGAGTCGCAAACAGACCCAGACCGGCGTCGAGCAGACCGCCAAGGCCGGCGACACCCTCAGCACCATCGCCGACGAGGTGGAACGTATCAACGACATGAACACACAGATCGCCAACGCCACCGAGGAACAGAGCGCGGTAGCCGAGGAGATCAACCGCAACGTGGTCTCCATCAGCCAAGTCGCCGACAAGTCAGCCCAAGGCGCCGAGCAGACCACGCGCACCAGTGAGGAACTGGCCAACCTGGCCACCAACCTGCAACAGGTGGTAGCCAAGTTCAAGGTCTGATGGCCACCGCACACCCAGTTACACAAGCGGCCTTCTGGGCCGCTTTTACGTTTGGGTCGATACCAAACGCGCAGCAACACCGTAGCCCGATGAAGCGCAGCAGAATCCGGGCCACCTGCTGAACCACGGGGTATCCAACCTCTGCTCAATCCTTGTCACTTGGGGTTGGGCTGGTCAATTCATGATATCTAAAACCGCCGTCAATCCTTACTCATTTCGTAAGCTAAAGCTCGGAGCACTCTATCCGATAAACAAATACACAAATACGAATATGAGGTAAAAATACATGGATACCTTCATCAGCAATCTCCCTGTGAGGATGAAGATCATGGGCAACGCAGGCATCCTCCTGATCCTGCTCGCCTGCAGTTCCCTGTATGGCATCTACGCCATGTCGCAGATCGGCGCCAGCCTCCAGTCCATCACTGAAGCCGACATCCCCTTGACGACCAAGATCACCAACATCACCGAACACCAGTTACAGCAGGCCCTTCATCTCGAACGGGCCCTGCGCTTCAGTGGCGCATTGCAACAAGATCTGGTTCATTTCAAGGAGGAGATGCGCAGTTTTAATGAGATTAACCAGAAAATCGAAACGGAAATACGCGAAGGTGTGAATCTGGTCGAAACCCTGGAGGATCTTAGCGCAGAGGAGCAGGCAGAGTTCGCCCGTATGGATGCGGCACTAAAAAATATCGAGAGTGAGCATGCGGATTATGCTCAGCACGCGCAGACGGTTTTTGCCCACCTCAGCGAGGGCAACATCACAGCAGCAGAGGCAATGATCAAACGTGTAGAAACAGAAGGAGACCGGCTGGACGAGGAGCTCCGCTCCCAGCTCAGCGCAATCAGTGCCTTCACCGCACAAGCCAGCCTGCATGCCGAACAGCAGGAACAGAGCGCCCTCAGCACCCTGGCTGCCATCACCCTGGTAGCACTGCTGACCGGGTTTGCCCTGAGCTGGCTGATCACAGGCAACATCACCCGGCGCTTGTCACAGGTGAGTAAAGGGCTGAAGGCTATTGCCAGCGGCGACCTGCGCCGACAAGCCCACGGCCGCGACGGGCGTGACGAAATCGGCTCACTGAAGGCCTCCGCCCAGGAGATGCACTCACGCCTGCTGGAGATGATTGGTCACATCAGCGAGACCACGGAACAGCTCTCCGCCGCGGCGGAAGAGATGTCCATCGTCACCGTCCAAACACGCGAGGGCATCCAGCAGCAGCAGTCCGAGACGGAGCAGGTGGCCACGGCCATGAACGAAATGACCGCCACCGTGCAGGAGGTCGCCAACAACATCACCCTGTCCGCCGAGGCGGCCGAGACGACCTATCGGGATACGGATAACGGCCGGCAGATCATCGAAGGAACCATCCAGGACATCCAGCAACTGGCCTCACGCATCGAGCATGGCGCAGAGACCGTGCAACAACTGGAGCAGCACAGCGGAGAGATCAGCGGTGTCCTCGACGTCATCAAGGGCGTCGCCGAGCAGACCAACCTGCTGGCGCTGAACGCCGCCATCGAGGCCGCCCGTGCCGGCGAACAGGGCCGCGGCTTCGCCGTCGTGGCCGACGAGGTGCGCACCCTGGCCAGCCGCACCCAGCAGTCCACGGAAGAGATCAACCAGATGATCAACAATCTCCAGGCGGTCTCCCAGGCAGCCGTGCAGGTAATGACAGAGAGCCGGGAGCAGGTTCAATCGGTGGTTACCCAGGCGACTGCGGCGGATGCCACCTTCACCGAAATCCGCGACGCCGTAGCGCATATCAACGACATGAATGGCCAGATCGCCAGCGCAGCAGAGGAGCAGAGCTGTGTTGCGGAAGAGATCAACCGCAACATCGTGCAGATCAACGACATCGCCGGAGAGACCGCCAGCGGCGCGGAACACACTGCCATCGCCAGTCAGGACCTGGCGCACATGGCCACGGAGCTGCAAAGCATCGTGAGGCAATTCAAGGTCTGACGACTGCCCTACGGGCTCCATCCGCCCCTATGTTCTGGATGTCACCAGTTCCCGTAGCACCGCCGTGGCATAGCAGCCTGCGGGCAGACTGAAAGTCAGCTGCAGATCCTGCCCGCCGTCCAGCCATTGCCACCCTAAATCAGCCACCGGCAAGCGCAGGGCGCGGCGTTCCTGTTTCAGGCCTGCCTTTTCCAGCCCCTCACGGAAATCACCATGCGTGGCCAAGACCGCCTCTTCCGCCACCCGCGCGGCAGCTACTGACGGCAACTCACCCCTGCCCCACAGCGGCCCGCTGGGTAGCACATCGCCGCTCGCCAGGCGGGCGGCAATCTCGTCATCGATGTCTTCCGCGACAAAAAAACTGCGGCTGCCGGCCAGCTGCAAGGCCTCGCCCGGCAATGCCCGGCCCCAGCTGACATCGCGTACCCGCGCTGCCAGCACCTCGTTGAACAGCAGTGAACGGGCAGCGGAGAGATACAACCCGCGGCGGTGACGATCCTTCACCCGCCGCCCACCAAACATGGCCTCGGCAGCGGCAAGATTGCTGCCCTCGCGGCCAAAGCGCTGTTCACCGAAATAGTTAGGCACGCCGTGTTCGACCACCGTAGCCAGCCGTTCCTCCAACGCCGCCCGATCACCCTGCACCTCGCGCAGCACCAGGGTAAATTGATTCCCACGCAGACCGCCGCGCTGCAGCTTGCGGCGGGTACGCACCTGACTCAGTAGCTCAAGATCCTCACCGAGGATGGGCGACCAGTCCGGATCCGACTTGCCCGGCAGCCAGACGCTGAACCATTGCGTCGTCACCGCCACACGGTCCTTCAAACCGCAATAGCTCACATCGCGCGCTCGTACCCTGGCACAGCGTGCCAGGGCGCGAGCCACCTCGTCGGTGTTGCGGTTGCGCTTGCGGATGTGCAACAGCAGGTGCTCACCCTCGCCATCCGGCTCGCCATCGCGCTGCTCATCGACACGGAAGTCCTCAGGGCAGGCGCGCACTTGGGCGCTGGCCTCGGGGGTACCCAGGGCGCGGGGCCAGTCGGGGAGGCTTGTGGGAAGTGAGGAAGAGGCGTTGTCCAAAGGAGGTCCTTATTTATCGTTGATACTCGAGGGTGGATGAAATCAAAACGGTGAAGCAGGCCATGCCCGTGATTTTTGGTCACCTGTGGGAGCGGCTTCAGCCGCGAAGGAAATCCACCTGCATTCGCGGCTAAAGCCGCTCCCACAATTTTCTTGTATTTTAAATGCCCGCCGTTTGACCTTGGCGTTTCTTCGCGCCCTTGGCGGTATATTGGAATTTTTCGCGGGCATGGCCCGCTCCTACGAGGTCAAGAGACACACAGCTTGCACGGCGATACCCTCGCCACGGCCGCAGAAGCCCAACCCTTCAGTGGTGGTGGCCTTGACGTTGACTTGGCCGGCACCCACGCCGAGATCGGCGGCGAGGTTGGCGCGCATGGCATCGATATGTGGGGCCATTTTCGGTGCCTGGGCAATGATGGTGAGATCGACGTTACCGATGGCGCAGCCCTGTTCTGCCAGTCGCACAATCACCCGGCGCAGCAGGATACGGCTGTCGATATTCTCGAATTCGGCGCTGGTATCGGGAAAATGATGGCCGATATCACCCAGCCCGGCCGCGCCCAGCAGGGCATCGCAGAGGGCATGGATGGCCACATCGCCGTCGGAGTGAGCGACAAAGCCCTGCCCAAAGGGGATACGCACCCCACATAACATCAAGTGGTCGCCCTCGCCGAAGCGGTGTACGTCATAGCCGTGACCGATTCTCATTTTTCGTCCTTCTTCTTGTAGACCTTGCGCTGGAACAGGTCGCTGCGGCGGCTCACCAGACGGTCGAGGAACAGCAGGCCGTCGAGGTGATCCACTTCATGTTGGACGGCGCGGGCCTCGAAGCCCTCGCAGGCGTATTCGTGCTGTTGGCCAAATTCATCACAGGCGGTGAAACGGATGCTCTCAGCCCGGATCACGTTGCCGGTGTAATCCGGCACCGACATGCAGCCCTCGCGCCCCATGACCATGCCTTCCCACTCGGTGATCTCCGGGTTGATAAGCAGCATACGACCAGAGCTGGAGGAACCGACGGGCAGCTTGCGCATGGCGGAGATGTCGACAATGACGATGCGTTCGAAGCGCCCCACCTGCGGCGCGGCGATGCCGACGCCACCGGGCCCGGCGCGCATGGTCTCTTCGAGGTCGGCGACAAAGGCGCGCAGTGCGTCATCGAAGGTCGCCACCGGCTGCGACGCCTGTTTCAGGCGCTCGTCCGGGTATTTGAGGATGTCCAGAGGCACCGCTCAACCCACCATGAGTTCAATGGGGACGATCTGCACATCCACACCTTCGCCCTTGACGATATCCAGCGCCGACGCCAGCGCCGGGATACCCTCCAGGGCACGGCCCTCGATGTGCAGGATATAGATGGGCGCCTGCTCAGTACCACCCACGTCGGAAATAAGGTCGAGGATGTCCAGCCCGGCCTCTGCCAGGGCACTGGTAACGTGGGCGACGATACCGGCGCGGTCGGCACCATAAACGGTGATGCGCACGTCCGGCTCCACATGCTCATGCAGCCCGCCCTCGACACGGTCCACGTGCAGGCGCAGACCGAGAGACTCGGCCTCCCCCGCCACCAGCTGTTCGAGGGCGTGGACGGTGCCGGCGAATCGCACCATCATCATAATGGTGAAGTTGCCGCCGAGACGCATCATGGAGGTCTCTCCCAAATGGCAGCCACCATCGAAAAGGGCGCTGGTGACACGGGCGACAATGCCCGGACGATCACGCCCCACCAGGGTCAGCATGTACCAGTGTTCGTTCATGGGACTCTCCTACTGTGGGGGGTTCAATGAAGGCTTGAATGGGTCATATAGATAAGCAGCACACCGGCGCCGATCAATGCGACCTGCTCCAGGGTAGCGCGGGCCTCGGCACGTTTGTGCAGGCCGGGAATCAGATCGGCCACAGCAATATAAATAAAACTGGAGGCCGCCACCGCCAGCACGTAGGGCAACACCCCCTGCATATCGCCCAGACTCCAGTAAGCCAACAGCGCACCGACGATGGTAGTGAGGCTGGACAACACGTTAAACAGCAGCGCCTTGGTGCGTGAGAAGCCACTGTGCAGCAGCACCACGAAGTCACCCACTTCCTGCGGGATCTCGTGCGCGGCAATAGCCAGCGCGGTAACGATGCCGAGGTGGATATCGGTAAGAAAGGCGGCGGCGATGAGCACACCATCGACGAAATTGTGCAGGCCGTCGCCGATCAGGATCATCCAGCCAGAGGCGGCCTTGCCGTGGCCATGATCATGCCCGGCGAGGGAATGGGCCTCGCAGTGATCAGAGTGACAGTGGCGCCACAGCACCAGCTTTTCCAGCACAAAGAACGTCAGCAGGCCCAACAACACGGCGAGGAATATCGGATGAAAATCCACCACCCCCGGCGACATCAAGGCATGAGGCAACAGGCCGAGGAAGGCCGCGCCCAGCAGCGAGCCGATGGCGAAGCTGACCAGATGCGGCACCAGCCGCGAGCGCACCGAGGCCGGCAGCAACAGGAAGCTGGCCGCCACCAGCACGCTGAGCACGCCGCCCAGCAGGCTGAAGATGATGATCCAGGTGAGAAGACTCATGAAATGTGGGATACCTGCAATTTGTGGTGCGACAGTTTAACCAATGGAAGCGGCGACTACGATGCTATTTGCCCAGCGACCAGCGGAGATGGAGCACGCCGGGCAAAATTTTTCACCACAGAGGACACAGAGGTGCACGGAGAAAAACCAATAACAAACTTATTCGCTCTGTGACCTCCGTGGCGAATACCCAGCCAATCACACTTTGTAGGGTGGGCACCGCCCACCGTTGCATGGTCCAGGTTCGCTGGCGGGCAGTGCCCGCCCTACGGGGTGGTTTGTTTTAACCGCAAAGGACGCGATGGGACGCAAAGATAAAAAATGCTTTGTTTGTCATTCCGGCGCAAGCCGGAATCCAGCAACACAGCACAACGCCGCCGCACTAGTACTCCGATTCCGGACCTACGCTACGCTTCGTCGGGAATGACGGATAAGTTATGGTTTTGGTGATTCGTTGCTCGATTCACTTTGCATCCCTTCGCGCCCTTTGTGGTAAAAAAACAAGCAATCACCCGCCACCGTCTCACGATGCCAGCCACACCAAATTGGCCATACGCCCGGTGTTGCCATCGCGGCGATAGGAATAAAACATGCCGGCCTCGCTGACGGTGCAGCGGTCGCCGCCGTACACGGCGGTCACGCCAACGCGCGCCAGTCTCTGGCGGGCGAGCCGGTAGATGTCGGCCAGCCAGCGGTCGTCACCGGTTGTTTCGAAGGCGGTTGCGCTGTCGGCATCGTCATCGACAAAGGCTGCGTACACATCCTTGCCCACCTCAAAGACCTGCGGGCCGATGGCAGGACCGAGCCAGACCATGATCTCGTCCGGGGCCACGGCCATCCGCGCCACCGTTGCCTCCAGCACGCCGGCTGCCAGTCCCCGCCAACCGGCGTGGGCGGCGGCAACACGCGTACCGGCGCGGTCGCAAAACAGCACCGGCAGGCAGTCGGCGGTCAGCACGGCGCACACACGGTTGGGGCCGGCACTGACGCTGGCATCGGCCTCGGGTGACTCCACCTGCGGGCCGTCGAGCATAACGACGCGGGTACCGTGCACCTGTTTCAGCCATAGTGGTTCCGCCGGCAGGGCCAGTTCTTCCAGCAGCAGTTCGCGGTTGACCTGCACCGCCGCCGGATGATCGCCGACGTGATCGGCCAGATTGAAGCTGTCGAAGGGTGCACGACTGACACCGCCGATGCGCGACGTGGTGGCCGCCTGTACATTTTTCGGCGCCGGCCAGTCCACGGGAATCAGTCCGAGCATGGTGTCAAACCGCTTTGCAGTCTTCACGGCAGGCATCCACCAACGCCGCCATGTCGACCGGTAACGGAACCTGCCAGCTCACGGGCTCGCCGCTGATGGGATGTTCGAAGCCCAACCGCTCGGCATGCAGGGCCTGACGCTTGAAAACCCGCAGGGCAGCATCCAGCCCCGGCGTGGCACCGGCGGGGATGCGCAGACGGCCGCCGTAGACCGGGTCGCCCACCAATGGATATTTCAGATAGGCCATGTGCACACGAATCTGGTGGGTGCGGCCGGTCTCCAGCTTCACGCGCAGCAGGGTATGGGCGCGAAAACGCCCCTCGACCCGGTAATGGGTGATGGCCTCGCGGCCACCGGGCACTACAGCCTGGCGCAGACGGTGAGTGGGGTGCCGACCGATGGGCGCCTCCACGGTGCCGCCGGCGGTCATCAGACCCATGGCGAGGGCCAGGTATTCGCGCTCGAAGTCGCGCGCCTGCAGCTGTTCCACCAGCGATTTCCGTGCCATCAAGGTACGTGCCACCACCAGCAGGCCGCTGGTGTCCTTGTCGAGACGGTGCACCACACCGGCACGCGGCACCTGTTCCAGCGCCGGGTCGTAGTGCAGCAGAGCATTACTCAGAGTGCCGTCCATGTTGCCGGCGCCGGGGTGCACCACCAGCCCGGCGGGTTTGTTGATGACCAGTACGGCCTCGTCTTCAAAGACGATATCCAGCGGAATATCCTGCGCGCGCCAGGTGGTCTCGACCTCCTGCTCCGCCTCCAGCACCACCTCCTCGCCGCCGTGCACAGCGTCACGGGGACGCAGGCGCTTGCCATCCACCTGCACGTGACCATCCTTGATCCAGCGCGTCAGACGGGCGCGGGAATAATTGGGGAACAGTGCTGCCAGGGCCTGATCCAGGCGCAGGCCAGCCAGCTTCTCGGGGATGATTTCGGTCAATCTGTGGGACTCGGTCATGGATTGTCTCTAACTGAACATGACGGCGGTGTTCTCTATCTCGCCGGACCGCTATAATAACCCGCTTTACGGCAATTACCCCTTTCCGAGACCACGGCCCTGAATACCTCCACCTACACACCGCTCCGCCTGCTGCCCGCCCTGCTGCTGACCGCGCTATTTCTCGGCGGCTGTGCCTCCACGCTGGATGACAGCAGCAAGTGGTCTGCCGAACTGCTCTACAGCGAGGCCAAGGCCGCACTTCAGTCCGGCGATTACGAGTCGGCCATCAAGCACTTCGAAACCCTAGAGGCCAAGTATCCCTTCGGCAAATACGCCGAGCAGGCGCAACTGGACACCGCCTACGCCTATTACAAATTCGAAGAACCGGACTCCGCCATTGCCGCCGCAGACCGTTTCATCAAACTGCATCCGCGTCACCCCAGCGTGGATTACGCCTATTACCTGCGCGGTTTAGCCAGCGCCAGCAAGAAAGACAACCCGCTGGGTTTTGCCGTCACCATCGACCCCAGCCTGCTCGACCCCAGCTCGGCACGGCAATCTTTCAACTACTTCAACCAGCTGGTGCAGCGCTTCCCGGACAGCCGCTATGTGCAAGACGCCATCCGCCACATGAAAATACTGCGCGAACACCTCGCCGAACACGAGATCCACGTGGCGCAGTACTATCTCAAGCGGCATGCCTATGTGGCAGCCGCCAAACGCGTCACCTTTGTATTGGAAACCTATCCCCGCTCACCCACTATTCCCGCCGCGCTGGATATTCTCATCACCGCCTACGAGGCGCTGGATCTACAGGATCTGGCCGCAGACGCACGACGGGTAAAAGAACTCAACTTCCCCTCAGCGCTGGATACCACCCGATCCGCTGTCGATTTTGGCCTGTAACCGGCGACTAAAACATCTCAGAAACAAAAAATGGGCGCCTAAACAACCCCGCAACAAACTATCTCGCTGCGCTCGACTTTCGCCCTGCGAAAGCGGGGTATTGAAGGGTACTGACTGAGTCTTGAGGAGCTTGGAATATCGTCATTCCCGCGAAGGCGGGAATCCAGAATGTACGGAATTTCAAGCACTCTGGATGAGTCGCTCCGGCGAAAACCGGATTCCGGCTAAAAACAGGCCGGAATGACGATAATCGCAGCACCAAAAGTAGGCGCTTTTCTTAAAGAACCTACTTTTGGTAGGCGAGCTGCGGGGAATACGACCCAAAGAGATTCAGAAACTATAGTTAGAGATTACAGACAGATTACCCAAACGGCCGCACTGACTATTCAGCTCGCTACAGAGTTATGAAATTCACCGGAAGTGCCCAGCCATTTGTGCGCACGGCGCACACTACACCCTGCCCGTAGCGTGCGCTGTGCGCACGACACCCTCGCGGGACATGGATCCTGACGCACTCACTCATGTCTTTCTTCCCAACGTTCATACCATCAATGCATTCTCTAGTGTTTTCTGGGGCGAATAGTTACGCCCAAACAAACTCAGAGGGCGTCGTTGTCCTGCTCGCCAGTACGGATGCGCACCGCACGCTCCACCGAGGAGACAAAGATCTTGCCATCGCCGATCTTACCAGTGCGCGCCGCGGTCGTAATGGCCTCGATAGACGCATCGACACGATCCGCAGAGACCACGATTTCCAGCTTCACCTTGGGCAGAAAGTCCACCACGTATTCGGCCCCGCGGTACAATTCGGTGTGGCCCTTCTGACGGCCAAAGCCCTTGACCTCGGTCACGGTCATGCCGGTGATGCCGATCTCTGACAGGGCCTCACGTACATCGTCCAGCTTGAAGGGCTTGATCACTGCTTCAATCTTTTTCATCACTCACTCCAGTCGTTGTTCTCTAGGGGACTTTAGCCCACCAGACCGTCACCAAGTGCGGCGTCAGCGCCGATCATAACCCGAGGTTATGGGATAACGCCGGTCGCGTCCAAAGGCGCGGCGGGTGACACGCACCCCTGGCGCCGCCTGACGGCGCTTGTATTCGTTGCGGTTCACCAGCCGGATCACCCGATCCACGGTGACCGTATCATACCCCGCCGCGACGATTTCTTCCGCACAACGGTCCTGCTCTACATACATTTCCAAAATCGCATCCAGCACATCGTAGGGCGGCAGACTGTCGCTGTCCTTCTGATCCGGGGCCAGCTCCGCCGACGGCGGGCGTTCGATAACGCGCCGTGGGATCACCGGCGACAGACGGTTACGGTATTCACTGAGCCGGTAGACCAGGGTCTTGGGGACGTCCTTGAGTACATCGAAGCCACCGGCCATGTCGCCGTAGAGGGTGGAATAGCCCACCGATATCTCGCTCTTGTTGCCCGTACTCAACACCACCTTGTGCTTCTTGTTAGAGATCGCCATTAGCAGCACGGCACGGCAGCGGGCCTGGATGTTCTCCTCCGTGGTATCGGGGCTTGTACCGGCGAACTCGTCCTTGAGGATATCGAGAAAGGCCTTGAAAGCCGGCTCGATGGGCAGCACGTGATACTCCACGCCCAGCGTCTCGGCCTCGGCATGGGCATCGGTCAGGCTGATGTCCAGGGTGTAGCGCGAGGGCATCATCACCGCCTCCACGCGCTCGGCACCGATGGCGTCCACCGCCACCGCCAGGGTGAGGGCCGAATCAATGCCGCCGGAGAGGCCGATGATAGCACCGGGAAAGCCGTTCTTTTCGATGTAATCACGCACCCCCAGGACGAGGGCCTTGTAGGCGCTCTCTTCCTGGCAACTCGGGGTACTGACCGTGCCCTGTACCACGCTCACGCGGCCATCATCATTGACCGTGAAATCGGCGGGATACAGCCCCTCCTCGAAGGCCGGGGCACGCTGCGCCAGGCTGCCATCGGCGTTCATCACCAGTGAGGCGCCATCGAACACCAGCTCATCCTGCCCGCCCACCAGATTGACGTAGAGCACCGGCAGATCGGTCTCGGTGATGCGTGCATGCAGCGCCTCGATGCGCTCATCACGCTTGCCGAGGTGAAACGGTGAGGCGTTGAGATTGACCAGCAGGCGCGCCCCCGCCGCCTTCGCCGCGTGCGCCGCCTGCGGATACCAGATGTCCTCGCAGATAGTGATGCCTACCGGCACCCCGGCGATCTCCATCACGCAGGGCTCGTTGCCGGCGATAAAATAGCGCTTCTCATCGAACACGCTGTAATTGGGCAGCTCGAACTTGTCGTAGGTGGCGACGACCGCACCATCACGCAACAGGCTGGCGGCATTGTAGAGACCAACCTCCGTCTGCCGCGGATAGCCGAGGATCACGTCGATGCCATGCACCTGCTCGGCGACGTGGGCCAGCGCAGCGACAATACGGCGATTGAAGCCGGGGCGCAGCAGCAGGTCTTCCGGCGGATAACCACTTAAGGTTAGCTCGGGAAAGACAATGGCCTGCGCATGGAGTTCATCGCGGGCCTTTTCAGCCGTGGCAATGACCTTTTCAGCATTGCCGTCGATATCACCCACCAGCAGGTCGATCTGGGCCATGACGATGCGAAGGGAACGGGACATGAATTACGAACCTGAAACGATACGGATTTGATTCACCACGGTCCCGTAGGGTGGGCATTGCCCACCAGGATTACTTGTCTTACGCGGACACAATGGTGGGCAGTGCCCACCCTACCTGACTGTGGTAAACAGAAAAATCAGCCGCCCAGCGCCTCCAGCATGCGCGCCCCCAGCTCGGCCGGGGAACGGGCCACGGTGACGCCGACCGCCTCCAAGGCGGCGAACTTGTCAGCGGCGGTGCCCTTGCCACCGGCGATGATGGCACCGGCGTGACCCATGCGCTTGCCGGGCGGTGCAGTGACACCGGCGATATAACCCACCACGGGCTTGCTGACCTGGGACTGGATGTACTCCGCCGCCTCTTCCTCGGCGGTGCCACCGATCTCGCCCACCAAAATAATGCCCTGGGTCTGCGGGTCCTGCTCGAACAGTGCCAGGCAGTCGATGAAGTTCATGCCCTGGATGGGGTCACCACCGATGCCGACGCAGGTGCTCTGCCCCAGACCGTTTATCGTGGTCTGATAGACCGCCTCGTAGGTCAGGGTGCCGGAGCGGGAGACAATGCCGATCCTGCCCGGCTGGTGGATTCTGCCTGGCATAATACCGATCTTGCAGGCGCCGGGGGTGATGATGCCGGGGCAGTTAGGGCCGATGAGGCGCGATTCGCTGCGCGCGAGTATCGCCTTTACCTTCACCATATCCTGCACCGGGATGCCCTCGGTGATGCAGACGATAACCTCGATACCGGCATCCTCGGCCTCGAGAATGGCGTCGGCGGCGAAGGCGGCGGGGACGAAGATCAGGCTGGCGTCGGCGCCGGTCTTGTCCACCGCGTCGCGCACGGTGTTGAACACAGGACGCTCGAGGTGAGTCTGGCCGCCCTTGCCGGGGGTGACTCCGCCGACCAGCCGGGTGCCGTAGGCGATGGCCTGTTCGGCATGGAAGGTGCCCTGCTTGCCAGTGAAGCCCTGCACGATGACGCGGGTGTCTTTATTGACGAGAATGGCCATCAGCCCTGTTCTCCCGCGGCAGCCACCACCTTGGCGGCAGCGTCAGCCAGGCCGTCGGCGGGGGTCACCGCCAGCCCACTGTGGGCGAGGATTTCGCGGCCCTGTTCGGCGTTGGTGCCTTCGAGGCGCACCACCACGGGGATGTCGAGACCTACTTCCTTGATCGCTGCGACGATGCCCTCGGCGATGAGGTCACAGCGCACGATGCCGCCGAAGATGTTGACCAGGATCGCCTCCACCTTGTGGTCGGCGACGATCAGCTTGAGGGCCTCGGCCACGCGCTCGGCGGTGGTGCCACCACCCACGTCGAGGAAGTTGGCCGGATCGCCGCCGTGCAGCTTGATGATGTCCATGGTGGCCATGGCCAGACCGGCGCCGTTGACCATGCAGCCGATATTGCCGTCGAGGGTGACATAGTTGAGGTCGAACTGTTGTGCTTTGTGCTCGGTGGGATCTTCCTGCGTCGGGTCGCGCAATTCTTCCAGCGCCTTTTGCCGGAACAGGGCGTTGTCGTCGATGTTGACCTTGGCATCCAGGGCCAGCAGTCGGTCGTCGCCAGTGACCACCAGCGGATTGATCTCCACCAGGCTGAGATCCTTTTCCGTGAACAAGCGATAGAGGCCGAGCATGGCCTTGGTCAGCTCGCGAATCTGCGAGCCTTCAAGGCCAAGACCGAAGGCCAGCTGGCGGCACTGGTAGCCCTGCAGGCCGGCGACGGGATCGACCGTCACGGTGAGAATCTTCTCCGGCGTGCTGGCGGCCACCGCCTCGATGTCCATGCCGCCCTCGCTGGAGGCCATGAAGACTACGCGGTTGCGGGCGCGGTCGATGAGCGCGCCGAGGTAGAGTTCGCGGGCGATATCGCACGTCGCCTCGATCAACAGCTTGTCCACCGGCAGACCCTTGGGGCCGGTCTGGTGGGTGACCAGATTCATGCCCAGCATGGCCTTGACGGCCGTCTCCAGCTCCGCCTCACTACTGACCAACGTGACCCCGCCGCCCTTGCCGCGGCCACCGGCATGCACCTGCGCCTTGACCACCCAGCATTCACCGCCCAACGCGCGGGCCGCGTCGCGGGCCTCGCCGAGGGTGGTGACCATCTGACCGTCCGGCACTTGCAGACCATATTCCGCAAACAGGTGCTTGGCCTGAAATTCGTGAAGATTCATTAGCGTCCCTCGACCGTTCCCGCGCGGCCTATCACCGCAAACGAAGCGAGCAAGTCTGACATAAAATCCGCCCTGCTCCCAGCCTGTACCGACAATGCAATGCCCGGCGACAGCAACAAAAAACCCCGGTTACCCGGGGTTTCGTATCAATATGACCTAGTATGAATTATCGCTCTCAGTCCTGAGCCCTCAAATCTCAGTCCTCACTGCCAGCGGCTGCCTTCAGCGCAGACTCGATCGCCTTGGGGGCGCACATGATGCTCATGAAGCTGTGCGAACCCATCATGCTCAGATCGGGAAAGCTGACGGCGATGCGAAAACGGGCATACAGTGCATAGACCTCATCACCGGAAACCAGCATCTCGTAAGGCAGATGGAGTGTTGAGCGCAGGGGCTTGAAGTCGATTTCGTTCATGATGTGCTCATCACCGCTGCACTCCACGGTATTGTCGATGGCCACGCCGAACACGGTCTCGTCCTTGCCCGGCACATCGATGCGGTACACCCGGGTCACGCCACCCTTGCCGGCAGACAGACCGGCTTCGACGGCCTGCAGCGCGGCCTGGTGGTTTTCGTACTTGGCCAGCTCACTGGGCTCGTCGAAGTATTCCATACCGAACATATAGTGATACTTGCGCAGTTTCTTGGCCGTCAAGCCCTTCTCCGAACCGAAGTCTTCCACCTTGCCGAGGGCCTTCTCCAACTGCGCGGCGACGTCGGACAGATCACTTGCCATGCGATAGGCGTTGGCCCAGTAGACCGGGTTGGTGTAGGTCACCTGAACCTCGTCGGCCACTTCGGTGATGGCGACCCGTTGCCCGGCGCCATAACCGCCATGTTCGGACTTGACTGCATTCCTTTTCAGCGTGTCGTTGGTCACTACGATGATGTAGGCATTGGCGTAGGGCGAGTAGGAACCCGCGATCTCGAATCCACCGGTTTGAAGCTTGCTTTTAACCTCGGCGGTTATGACTCCAATATCACCTGCAGTTTTTGAGGCAAGCACAAAGGGCCGGTATCTGTCTTCCGCTTCGACCAATCCCGCGAACAGACTCAAGGCACCGAATACCAAAACCAATATTTTCTGGCACGTACGCATTCTTGATCACCTCCCCACTTTTATGGGCACTTCTAATCTTTACCCAACAAAAAAAGGGGCATGAAAACATGCCCCTTTTTTATCGCTGCTTCCTGATGGGAGAAGCTTAGAACTTCCAACCGTAAGCGATGCCGATGGCATCCTGACTCATCCGCAGATTGCCATGACCGGCATCCTGAGGGTTCGCCGGGCTATCACCCTTCACGGTCTCCTCAAAGGCGTGCATGTAATATCCGGACAGCTCACCCCCATTGGCCAGGGTCCATGTACCACCCAGGGTCAGATGTTTTTCAACGATGCCCGGGGCAATCACATTGAACTGCGTCTCGCTTTCGGAGATGGGTTGCCCACCATAATTGAAGCCGGCACGAAGGATTACGTCGTTATTGATCTGGTGCTGAACACCGAGCTTGTACACGGTCATGTCATCCCAACCGAATCCCGGCCCGTTATCCGTCCCCAATATGCCACCCGACCAACCATTGTTGGGATTGGCAATCGATTTGATGTCACCGTACTTGATCACTTCGATATCCAAAAGCACGGTCGTCTTGGGCGTCGGATGAATTGCGATACCGAGAGCGTAGTTTGCCGGAATATTGAAACCACCCTGTTCCGCAAAGAGCTGGTCATACTTGTCAAATTTGCTCATTTTGGTCTCGCTCTGGTAAGTCGCCCCCAGAGAAATCATATCATTCAGCTTTCCGACCCAGCCCACGCGAACACCCCAGCCGGTGGAAGAATCAGTGCCTTGCTCAGACAGACCGTCCGTACCGTCGGCACAACCCGCCGGGCCGCCTGGATCGGTAAAGCCGCAGAAATCACTGAGGCCCGTGGCTTCGAAGCGTTGGTAGGCGAGATTCAACGACACACCAAAAGAATGTTGTTCATTGATCTTCATCGAGAAGGTTGGCGCAATAAACAATTGCTCAAGATTGATGCCTGTACTCGACTGATCATTCAAACCAAGGGGATTGCTCGAATAGATACCCTCTTTGTAATCGGTGTTCATGCCACCGTTGCCATACACAGAGACACCGACGGCCATCGTGCTGTTGATCATTCTGTTATAGCCAAATTCAGGAATGTAAAAGAGTTTGGTTTCGTTGCCTTCGTACCAATCACCCGAACCTGAATTTGGCGATGGCCCAAAATTACTTTGGGCTGCACGATCCGGCATGAAGACTTCCAGACCAAAATCAACGCGATTACCAACCATCACCATACCGGCCGGATTCGTCGCTGCCGCCAACGCATCCTGGGAATAAGCGACACCAGCTCCACCCATACCTTTCGCCTTGATACCGTAGCCATGAGCAAAGTAGCCATTTGTCGCCCACGCACCCATCGGCACACACAACGCAACCGCCACAGCAGCTGAAATTAAGTTCTTTTTAGAATATTCCATGGTTTTCCCCTACTTCGAGTGTTGCTGGAAATATCGCTCTGCCACCTAAGACAATTGGGCTATAGTGGCGAGCACGGCCAAGATTTGTCAATATCAGCGTTAGATGAATTATTATATGAACCGATAAAAAAACAGTAAGTCAGAATATTAGCAGCTTCTAATTTATGGGTACTCATATCTATCCGGCACCAGCCCAAGGAAGCATGAAAATTTGTATTGTATAGATACACCACTCAACAATAAGCAGACTTTGGCTGGTGCTTTCCTGCTCAGGCAGTCATCTTTTAATCTCGAACAATGCCACTAGAAAGTGGGTTTTCCCCAACAAAACAATATTGTGCGGAAAGCAACCGGGTTATCTATTGTGGCTATTCCTTATCGCCGGGCAGACACCCTTAACAGTGTAAAAGCCCAGCCCACCAAGGTAAGAACAATTGCATTGGCAAGCCACTCCTGGGTTGCAAAATGCCCGGTCACGCAGCTTGTTCATTTTTTCCGACTATTGAGCCTTGTGTCCTTTGAGGGTAGATTGCTGTCTCGATAACTAAAATTCATCCTTACTCACTAAAGGACTCAGGATTTTTTAACTTAGTGAAATTTATAACTGGGCAGTAATGATAGAGACGTAGCCAATTTCCTGAAGAAAAACAAACATGGAGGATTACAGACAATGAAGCAATCAATCCACATCACTGGGCTAGTGGGCATCGCCTTGGCCGGTCTCACTCTCGGCTCTTCAACCAGCCACGCCGCCGGTTTTTCACTGATTGAACAGAGTGTCAGCGGGCTCGGCAATGCCTATGCTGGCGCTGCGGCAAGCGCCGAGGACGCCAGCACGATTTTCTTCAATCCGGCCGGCATGACCCTGCTCGACGGCCAGCAGGTCGTTGCCGGGCTGCACCTCATCAAGCCGTCCACCAAATTTACCGACGACGGCTCCAGCACCAGTGGCGGCGATGGCGGGGATGCCGGCCACCTGGGCGCGATTCCCAACCTCTATTACGTCGCCGACATTAACAACGAGATGAAATTTGGTCTCGGCATCAATGTCCCCTTTGGTCTGGCCACGGAATACGACAAGGACTGGCAGGGCCGCTACCAGGCCATCAAGTCGGCCGTCGAGGCCATCAACATCAACCCATCCCTGGCCTTCAAGATCAACCCGCAGTGGTCCGTCGGACTGGGTGCGAACATCCAGTATTTCAAGGCCGAACTGACCAATGCAATAGATTTCAGTGCGATCACCGGGGGGGCACTTCCCGCAGGTACCGACGGCTTTGCTGACGTCTCGGGCAGCAGTTGGGGCTTTGGTTATAACCTCGGTGTGTTGTTCGCCCCCACCGAGGCCACCCGCGTGGGTCTGGCTTACCGTTCCCAGGTCAAGCACTCCCTGGACGGCGATGCGGACTTTACCCTGCCAGCAGCAGCTCAGGGGATTCCAAGTCTGGCAGCGGCCTTCATCGACCAGGGCGTTAGCGCGGACATCGACCTGCCAAGCACCCTGTCCCTGAGCCTGTTCCATCAGTTCACTGATGCCTGGGCAGTACTGGCAGATTTCACCCGCACCGGATGGAGCAGCTACCAGGAGATGAAAATAGAGTACGACAACGGCAGAACGCCGTCCGTGGAGGAAAACGAATGGGAAGACAACAACCGCTACTCGGTGGGTGTCAACTTCACCCCCAACCAGACCTGGACCTACCGCGCCGGCGTGGCCTATGACGAAACCGTCGTTCCCAGTGCGGAACTGCGCGCTGCTCGCATCCCGGGAAATGATCGCACCTGGCTGGCGCTGGGACTGGGTTACCAGATGTCAAAGAGCCTCGCCTTTGACTTTGGCTACGCACACCTGTTTGTTAAGGACGCAGAGATTGATCGCAGGGGAGCCACTGGAGACCTTCTAAAAGGCTCATACGAAAGCTCCGTGGATATTCTCAGCGCCCAGGTTGTCTGGTCGCTCTAAGCTCACACTGGACATAACCGCCCGCCATTCAACGCAAGAAAAAGGGGCAGTTCCTCGGAACTGCCCCTTTTTTAAACCCATAAACAACGTTCAAACAAACAGTGTGATATCCGACTCACCCGCAAACTCGAAGAATGTCGCTGCGCCACCGTATTCGATACCATCGATAAAGTCGCTGGTATCGAAATCAAACAGATCCACCGTCATCTGACAGGCAACCAGTCTGACCTCGGCCTCGATGCACAGCTCACGCAGCTCTTCGAGACTGGCGACGCCCTTGGACTTCATCTTCTGCTTCATCATCATGGTCATCATGGATTGCATGCCCGGCAACGCCTGCAGCAGTACCGGCATGGGCATCGGCATGGGCATGCCGGGGTTGCCCAGTGAGGTCACCTTGAGATCCATTTTCTTGCGCAGCAGTTGCAGACCATAGAAAGTGCAGAAGATCTCCACCTCGTAACCCAGTGCGGCGGCCGTGGAAGCCAGAATGAAGGGCGGATAGGCCCAGTCCAGGCTGCCCTTGGTTGCAATAATCGCCAACTTCTTTTCAGACATAATATCCCCCCTCCGGAGCAGGTCAGGCCTGTCCTGTTAGTTCTTTTTCATCAGGAAGTGGAACTTGCCGCCTTCCTCGCGGGACTCCACCAGCTCATTACCGGTCTGCTTGGCAAAGGCTTCGAAGTCCTTCACGGAACCGGGGTCGGTGGCGATAATATGCAGAACCTGACCTGCGCTCAGGGCTGCCAGTGCCTTTTTGGCACGCAGAATCGGCAACGGGCAATTAAGGCCGGATGCATCCAGTTCTTGATCAAAATCAGCCATTTCAAACTCCTTCGATGGTTGTTGTGCCAGAGGCCTGCCGTATTCTGGACTGGCCTGCTCAGCCAGCCTTCTCTAACGCAATGAGCGCCTGAATCCGACAGAGTCCCAGCGGCGGTTGTGGAACCTTTATTAGAATTCAATTGTCAACTTATATTCCAAAGCCGGTGAAAATGCAACCCGAACTCCCCTGCCTTGAGTGAACAAAATCACAGGCTGGCAATCTTAGACGTGTATCGGATCATTCATGGAAAACCTGCAGTATGTGCATAGTCAGGCCACGCATATTTTTTTGATTATCTGATATTCATATCCATTCTCTCGATAAGGAATGCTCGCCATCAAACAGGATTCACACTACACTCGACTCCCCCAAGCACGGGCATCCCATTTACCTCAGCCGATGCAACTTCGATCCATCCTTCTGTTTCTTCTTGCCTTTATTACAGCGTGCATTTCCCCTTTTTACGAGGCCAGGGCCGCCGAGACGACGCCCCTGAGCCTGCCGGATATCGGCGACGCCGGCGGTAATCTGATCACCCCGGAACAGGAACGACTGATCGGCCGGGAGTTCATGCGTAGCGTACGCCGCTCATTGGATATCCTCGACGATCCCGCCGTCACCGCCTATCTGCAAAATCTTGGCGAACGCTTGATTTCGCAGGTCGACGGCCATGAGCAGAAGGTCACCTTCTTTCTCATCAACGACCCGTCGATCAATGCCTTTGCCGGACCGGGAGGCTATATCGGCGTACACGCCGGGCTGATCCTCTCCGCCCGCACCGAGGGCGAACTGGTATCAGTGCTGGCCCATGAGTTGTCACACGTGGTACAGCGTCACCTGGTACGCTCATTTGAAGCCGGCCAGCGAGTGGAAATCGCCACCATTGCCGCCATGATCGCCGCCATCCTTATCGGCAGCCAGAATCCGCAAGCCGGTGAAGCCGTGCTGACCGGCGCCATGGCCGGTTCCGTCCAGCAGCAGCTCAGCTACTCGCGCATGCATGAGCAGGAGGCGGACCGGGTGGGTATCACCATGATGTCCCGGGCGGGTTTTGATCCCCGCCAGATGGTCAGTTTCTTTGAGACCCTGCAGTCCGCCAACCGCTACGCCGGCCTGCGCGCGCTGGAACTGCTGCAAACCCACCCGCTCACCCTTTCCCGCATCGCCGACGCGCGTAACCGCGCAGAGCAAATAGCCACCGGCAGCAAGGGCGACGACCTGACCTTTCAACTTATCAAGGCGCGCGTGAAGGTTCTCAGTGGCGACAGCATTTATCTGCAGCGACAGAAAACGGCGGACGAAATACCACAAGCCGCCATCCAGTACCGGCAGGCATTGAGCTGGCTGTCAGAGAAGCAATACGATAAGGCAAGAAATGCCATACGGCAGTTGTTGAAAAATGATACCCAACGCGTGCTGTATCACCTGACCGCCGCCGAAATCGAGCTGGCTGCGGATAAACCACGGGCCGCACACAAGGTGCTCGCCTCCGCCCTTATTCTGTTCCCCAACAACCTGCCATTGACAGAAATGCTGGCGGAAACCCTGCTCAAGGAAGGCAATGCCACCGAGGCGAGCGCACTGCTGGAACAGCAGCTTCGCTACCGGCCTGAGCGCAGGCTGTATGCCCTCCACTTTCAGGCCGCCAAAATGGCTCGCCGCTATGCCGATGCCTACCAGTCACTGGCCGAATTACAGTACATAGATGGCAATACGGTGCAAGCCATCACCTACCTGAACCAGGCCATTGAGCAAGGCACCAAAAACCAGTACGAACAATTAGCCATGCAGGCCAGGCTTGCAGCCTGGAAGAAGGAAGTTCAGACAGGCCAGGCTGACGGCAACAAGAAGCATTAGTACCAGGCACTGCGGAAAACAGCCATTTATATCCCCCACACCATCCCCGCATTTTTTCAGCCGACCTGTTGTGCTGTCCGTCAATTCTGGTATAAGAGTCCTTGGCGTTCAGGATTCTCTCAACGGACTGACACGATGTGGACGTTTCCTGCAAAGGAATAAAATCGACGTACAGTCGTCATATAAGAATTAAATACCCAGCGAAAAATAACTTATATTTCTAATAAAAGAAGGAGGAAGCAGCAATGCGGAAATCCGCGAATAGTACACTGGCAGCGGCCGGTACCCTGGCCTTGATGCTCGGCAGTTTCGCCATTGCCCCCCAGGCTGCCCTTGCCAAAGGGGCCTCGGTAGTGGAGGAAGGAAAGGCCATTGCCTTCAACCGAAAAAAAGGCAACTGCCTAGCCTGTCACAAAATGAAGGACGGCACACTGGAAGGCAACATCGGCCCTGCCCTGGTGAATATGGCTGACCGTTATCCCGACAAAAAAGACCTGCGTGACCAGATCTGGGACGCCACCAAGATCAACCCCTACACCATTATGCCCCCCTACGGCAAACACAAAATTCTGACCGAAGAAGAACTCGATAAGGTTGTAGAATTTATCTACACACGTTAATCGACGGGTCACTTGTTAAAGGTTAAAGCTAGAAGGAGATCACTCTATTATGAAACGCAGAAGCTTCCTGAAGGGCACCGTTGCCAGCAGCATGCTGGGGATTGCCGCCGGCGCAGGTTTACTGACCCCGCAGAGCGTACTGGCCGCATGGCCTAAAGCCGCCTTCGAGGCAAAGAGTGTCGACGGCGGCATGGAGGCGGCCCTTGGCTCCTCCGACGTCATCGAAAGTGGCGATATCAAGATCAAGGCACCGGATATCGCAGAAAATGGCGCGGTTGTCCCCATCACCATTTCCACCGGCATGTCCGGCGTGGAATCCATCGCCATCTTCATTGAGAAGAATCCCATACCCCTGGCTAGCAGTTATGACCTGGGCCCCACAACGCAAGGCTTCATTTCCTGTCGTGTCAAAATGGGCAAGACCTCTGACCTCATTGCCGTCGTTAAATCCGGCGGCAAACTGTACAGCGCCAAGAAGATGATTAAAGTCACTATCGGCGGCTGCGGCGGTTAAGCCACATCCACAACACCTGACAAGTTAACCGTTTGAGGAAAAGAGAATGGCCAAGAAGAAAATTCGCATCCGCGCCAAAATGAAGGGCGACGTGACTGAAATAAAGGCGCTGATGAGCCACCCGATGGAAACCGGTCTGCGTAAAAACAAAAAAACGGGCGAAAAGATTCCCGCACACTTCATTCAGGATGTCACCTGTGAGCATAAGGGCACCCAGGTACTGGTTGCTCACTGGGGGGTTGCCATTTCCAAGAACCCCTACCTGGCATTCAAATTTACCGGTGCCGCCAAGGGCGACACAATCAAAGTTAGCTGGATCGATAACAAAGGTGAAAGCGCATCCGCTGAAGCCAAGATCGGATAACGCATACTGCCAACAACAATTAGGCTAACGAAACACTGCCTGCAGGCAGGCACTGTCGATATGGATGGAGGAACACTGATGAAGAAACTGCTTTTGATTACAGCGGCTGTTGGCGTCCTGGGCGCAGCCCCGCTGATCAGCCAAGCAAGCCCGGAGGATGACCTTAAGGCATTTCAGGGATACTTCCTGGAACGTTTTCCTAATGTACCACTGGAAGAATTTGCCAATGGTGTCTATGCCATTGACAAGGCTTCACGTGAACAGTGGGAAGCGATCGAGGAATTCCCACCCTACGAAATCGCCGTTGAGGAAGGTGAAGAAATGTTCAACACCCCCTTCAAGAATGGCAAGACCTACGCCAGCTGTTTCCGCAATGGCGGCATTGGTGTCAAGAGCGACTATCCCTATTACGACACTGAGAAAGGCCGCGTGGAAACCCTGGCATCAGCGATCAATGAATGTCGCACTAAGAATGGCGAAAAAACCCTCAAGTACAAGAAGGGGGAGCTCGCCTCACTGGTTGCCTACATGGCCTATACGACCCGGGGTCAAGTCGTCGACATCAAGATCCCATTTGACCAGCGCGCTCGTGACGCTTACGAAGATGGCAAGCGTTTCTTCTACGCTCGTCGCGGCCAGCTGAACATGTCCTGCGCACATTGCCACGTCGACAATTCCGGCAACAAGATCCGCGCCGACCTGCTATCCCCGGCACTGGGCCACCTCACGCACTTCCCGGTTTACCGTTCGAAGTGGGGCAGTCTGGGCACCGTCCACCGCCGTTTTTCGGGTTGTAACAAGCAGGTGCGAGCATTACCCTTCAAGGCGCAAAGCCCTGAGTACCGTAATCTTGAGTACTTCATGACTTACATGAGTAACGGGCTTCCCTGGAATGGCCCCGGCGCTCGTAAGTAAGGTGTTTACGTAGCACCGTAGTTTGCAATGAAAAAGGCCCGGTGGGATTTCTCCCCGGGCCTTTTTCTTAACCCGGATGTTTCGCGGTAGAAGTAAAGCAAGTGGCCCAGGCCAATTAAAAGATATCGGGGAAGCCCATAGTCAAGCGAGCACATACTCGAATGATGCTTACTCAAGCCCGGGAGACTTGTGGACTACCGTCATTCCCGCGAAGACAGGAATCCAGAATGCACATAGTTTCAAGCACTTTGGATCCCGGGTCTTCACTTCATGAAACCCGGAATGACGGTATTTTTGGCTTAAGCTTTAAGTAAGCGCTATTCAACACATACCCCTTTAGAGGAGTGTGAGTGGTCGCATTCACATGTAAGACTTTCTGTTCGTATGGGCACGAAGTAAGCGCACCTAAAATGAATTCGCGGTCACCCGGCCTGTCACCGCACCGTAAAAACTATTGCACACCCCGGCAGACGGCTGAGGCCATGCTGCTAACTACATAATAATCAGCCACAGGCATCCATTGGCAATACAATAAAGGACTGCCAAAACCATCCGTAGTAGGAGGAACGCATCACATGAACATCTCCCGTCGTGAATTTCTGCAAATGCTGGCCGTGGCCAGCGCCGCCGGCGTCGCACTACCCGGCCAGGCGGCAAGCAAGGGGGGCATCGTCCCTAACCAGATGTATGAACTGCCTGTTTTTGGCAATGTTTCATTTCTGCATTTTACGGATTGCCACGCGCAGTTGATGCCCATCTGGTTCCGCGAACCCAACATCAACATCGGCGTCGGCAACATGAAGGGGCATCCCCCTCACCTGGTAGGCAAAAATTTCCTCAAACACTATGGCATCGCCCCGAATACCCCGGAGGCCTATGCCTTTACTTATCTAAATTTCGTCGAGGCCTCCAGGCAGTATGGCAAGGTCGGCGGCTTCTCGCATCTGGCAACACTGGTAAAACATATCCGTTCCCAACGCCCGGGATCCCTGCTGCTGGATGGCGGCGATACCTGGCAGGGTTCTGCCACCGCCCTGTGGACGAATGGCCAGGATATGGTCGATGCTACCAAGCTGCTCGGTGTCGATGTGATGACCGGCCACTGGGAATTTACCTATGGTGCAGAACGCGTCAATGAGATCATCGAAAACGATCTCGAAGGGCATATGGACTTTGTTGCCCAGAATATCATCGACAACCAGTGGGAAGAAGACGTCTTCAAGCCCTATGTCATCAAGGAAATGAACGGCATCCCGACGGCCATCATTGGTCAGGCCTTCCCCTACACACCCATCGCCAATCCACGCTGGATGATTCCCGAATGGAGTTTCGGCATCCGCGACGACAAGATGCAGAATACCGTCGACGCCGCACGGGAAGCCGGCGCACAGGTTGTTGTCGTTCTTTCTCACAATGGCATGGATGTCGATCTGAAAATGGCCAGCCGTGTACGCGGTATCGACGCCATCATGGGCGGCCATACCCATGACGCCGTGCCCGAACCGGTCAAAGTAAAAAATGCCGGTGGCACCACGCTGGTGATCAACTCCGGTTCCAACGGCAAGTTCCTCAGCGTGCTGGATTTCGATGTGAAGAGAGGCAAGGTGCGAGACTTCCGCTATCGCCTGCTGCCCATCTTCTCCAACTTCATCGAGCCCGATGTTGAGATGAGCAAATTCATCAGCGATGTGCGCAAGCCGTATATCAAAAGACTCGACGAGCAACTGGGCGTGGCGGACGAAGTGCTCTATCGCCGCGGCAACTTCAACGGCACCTTCGACCAGCTGATTCTCGATGCCATGCTCGACGTACAGGAAGCCGACATCGCCTTCTCTCCCGGCTTCCGCTGGGGCGTGAGCGTAATGCCGGGCGAACCGATCACCTTTGAACATGTGATGACGCAAACCGCCATCACCTACCCCACCGCCACACTGAACGAAGTCAGTGGCGAACAGATCAAGGTGATCCTCGAGGACGTGGCGGACAACCTGTTCAATGAAGACCCCTACTATCAACAGGGTGGCGACATGGTGCGTGTGGGTGGTCTGAAATACAGTATCGACCCGACAGCAAAAATCGGCAGGCGCATTACCGACATGGAGCTGAATGGCAAACCGCTGGACGCCAGGAAGAACTATCGTCTGGCCGGCTGGGCCAGCATGGAGAAACGTGAGGGCACCCCCATCTGGGACGTGGTGGCCGAGTACATCCGCGCCCAGGATACGGTACGCATCAAGGAACTCAACATTCCCAAGATCAAGGGACTGGGCGATAACCCGGGACTGGCCGAGGTCTGACTACAGCTCATCCCGCCAATTACGAATAAGAACGTTGATTATGCGCCATAATGCAACTGGAAATGCCTCTACTTATAGCCTAAAGACAAATTCCAATGTCGCATAATCATCGTTCCCATTAGTGCAGTGCGTGCTTTGTAATCGACCCATGTCTACGCCGATTCTGAGCACTAAGCTTTATATTCCTCCACCTCGGTCCAAAGTTGTTCGCCGTCCCCGCCTGATCGAGAAGCTGGACGAGGATTCACAGCGTAAACTGATACTCATCTCTGCACCTGCCGGCTTTGGTAAAACCACGCTGGTCAGCGAGTGGGTCGTCGGGTGCGAACGATCGGTTGCCTGGTTATCGCTGGATGAAGGGGATAATGAACTCACGCGTTTTCTGACTTATCTTGTCACTGCTTTACAGACGATTGAGGCAAATGTCGGCGAAGGGGTGTTGGCTATGTTGCAATCCCCTCAACCAACAACGGCATCGATTCTGACGGCTCTGCTGAATGATATTGCGACCATCCCGGATCAGTTTGTCCTCGTCCTTGACGACTACCATCTTATTGATGCCGAACCGGTCGACAGTGCCCTGAGCTTTGTTCTTAAGCATCTGCCACCACAGATGCTCTTGGTTATCGCCACTCGTGAAGACCCATCATTACCTCTGGCCCGCTTGCGCGCCCGCAGTCAGTTAACTGAACTGCGCGTTGCTGATTTGCGTTTTACGCCTGCTGAAGCGGCCGAACTTCTCAATCAGGCAATGGGGCTAAGTCTCTCAGCGGATAATATTGCGGCACTGGAGGCTCGCACCGAAGGCTGGGTTGCCGGCCTGCAATTGGCGGCGATTTCAATGCAGGGACATGAGGATGCCAGCCGCTTCATTGCATCGTTTACTGGCAGTCATCGTTTTGTGATGGACTATCTGGTGGAAGAAGTGCTGCAACAACAGCCCGACAGCATTCAGGTGTTCTTATTGCGTACATCTATCCTCAATCGCCTGTGTGGTCCCCTATGTGATGCCGTGGTGCAAGCCCCTGGTACCTGTGGCCGGGAAACCCTGGCATATCTGGAGCAGGCTAACCTGTTGCTGGTTCCACTGGATGACCAGCGCCAATGGTATCGCTATCACCATTTATTTGCCGATGTATTGCAAGCACGTTTGATGCAGCAGCAGCCCGATGAAATCGCCGACCTGCATCTGCGCGCGAGCGAGTGGTACGTGCATAACGACCTGTTGTCCGACGCGATTCATCATGCGTTTGCCGCGGAGGATTTTGAGCGAGCAGCAGGCCTGATCGAGCAGGCATGGCCAGCCATTCACCGCAGCACCTTCCAGAGTCCGGCATTTATGGACTGGGTAAAGGCACTACCCAGTGAATTGATCCGCACCAGACCACTACTCAGCATCGCCCATGCCTGGGCCTTGCTGGATATCGGCGAGCTGCAGGCCGCCGAGCCCCGAATACAGGACGCTGAATGCGGGCTGGACAACACCGCGGGCACGGCTCAGAGATCAGAGGCCAAAGAGAACGAAGAGCAATACCGGTCGCTCGCGGCGCACATCGCCAATGCTCGCGCCTATCATGCCCAGGCTCTGAGCGATACGCCCGCCACAATAAAGTATGCCAGCCGGGCACTCGAACTGTTACCGGCGACGGACCATCACGGCCACGGAATTACCGCCGCGCTGCTGGGCCTCGCACAGTGGGCGAGCGGTGATCTGGAGGCCGCCTACACATCCCTGACCAATGCCATGGCGAGCCTGCGAAAGACCGGCAACCTCGCTTTCGCCATCAGCGTCACCGTTGGACTAGCGGAGATCAGAGTGACGCAAGGTCGCCTCATTGATGCCATCCGAGTCTGCGAGCAGTCACTGCAGCTGGCACAGGGAGAGCCGGCATTACAGGGAACTGCTGATCTTTATTTAGGCTTGAGCAGACTGCATCATGAACAGGGCAATCTGGAAACCGCCAAACAATATTTGCTGAAAAGCGAGACACTGGGCGAGCAAGCGGGCTTACCGGATTGGCCACACCGCTTGTGCCTTGCACAGGCTGGAATAAAGCAGGCCGAGGGAGACCTGGACGGTGCGCTCGATCTGCTCGATGAGGCAGAACGACTGTATTACATCACCCCCCTCCCCGTCGTGCGCCCCATCGCGGCATTGAAGGTGCGGATTTGGATTAAACAAGGGAGGTTGAACAAAGCCCTGGCTTGGGTGCATGAGCAGAAATTATCCATTGATGACAAACTCAGCTTCCTGCGCGAATTCGAACACATCACCGTGGCAAGACTACGCATCGCCCGCCACACGAACCACCCGGCAGATGGCGCGATTCACGAGACAGTGAATTTCATCGAACGCCTGCTAAACGCCGCAGAAGGAGGCGTAAGAACGGGAAGCGTCATCGAGCTCCTGGTGTTGCAGGCACTCGCCCGGCAGACACAAGGTGACATCACTGCGGCGCTGGCATCCCTGCAACACGCCCTGACGTTGGCGGAGCCAGAGGGCTGCATGCGTGTTTTTGTCGATGAAGGCGCGCCAATGGCCGAGCTTTTGTCCACGGCCGCTACCCATGGAATGATGCCGGACTCTGTGAATAAATTACTGGCCGTGCTTCATACGGGCACCCCGTCTACTGAAAGACAGGCTCCAGCATCCTCCACCCTTATCGAGCCCCTGAGTCTACGCGAGTTAAAAGTACTGAAACTCATTGCACAAGGACTCTCGAACCGCGAGATCAGCGAGAAACTCTTTCTCGCCCTGGATACCGTAAAAGGCCACAACCGCAGGCTCTTTGCCAAACTACAGGTTCAAAGACGCACCGAAGCCGTGGCCAAAGCCCGCTCCCTCAACATCATCTAAAAACAACACCTCAAATCACACCAAAGTGTCTACACACTGACACCGGCTCGCGACCATACTCTTTACACACCCAACAAGTGGTACAGGCGCATGCCAAATACACCCCATTCAGCAACAGCATCAAACGCAGTAAGGATCTACCAAATCAGGATCAAAGGCCATTTGGATCACAAATGGGCAGACTGGTTTGGTGGCCTGAGCATTACTCTTCAAACCAACGGCGACACGCTTTTAACCGGGCCGGTGGTTGATCAGGCCGCTTTATATGGGATGTTAAAAAAAGTACGTGATTTAGGCATGCCGCTGCTATCGCTTACCCACGTTAATATCGGGCACACCGATGTGCTTGGCAGTAAAGGAAAGAAAAAATGAAAGCCATTGTATGCACAAAATATGGATCACCGAATGTTCTCCAACTCAAACAGATTAAAAAACCGACGCCCAAGGATAATGAAGTACTGATCAGGATACATGCGGCATCCGTCACTACGGCGGATACTATGATGCGAAAGGGAATGCCATTTATTGGTCGGTTTTTTATTGGTCTCATGAAACCAAAGAACCCGATTACTGGAACCGGTTTTGCTGGGGAGATCGAAGCTGCGGGCAAAGATGTAACGCGATTTAAAAAAAGTGAGCAGGTTTTTGGAGAAAGCCTGGAGGTTGGCACGAATGCCGAGTATGTCTGTGTGCCTGAAGAAGGCGTACTGGCAACAAAGCCGGTCAATATGACTTACGAAAAGGCCGCTCCCATCTGCGATGGGGCATTAACCTCGCTGAGTTTTCTTAAGGATATTGGAAATATCCAGCACGGACAAACCGTTCTCATCAACGGTGCTTCTGGCAGTCTGGGCAGTGCTGCAGTGCAGATTGCCAAATACTTTGGGGCAAAAGTGACCGGGGTATGCAGTACCACGAATGTGGAACTGGTGAAGTCCCTAGGCACCGATAAGGTCATTGATTATACGGAAAAGGACTTCACTAAAACAGATCAACGCTATGACATCATTTTTGACACATTAGGAAAAAATTCATTTTCACGTTGTAAAGGCTCGCTAACAGAAAAGGGGGTTTATCTTTCACCCGTCCTTGGGATGTCACTTCTTTTTCAGATGTTATGGACTTCAATCATCGGTGGCAAGAAAGCCCAGTTTTCGGCTACGGGCTTACGCCCCGCCCCAGAGCTTCGAATACTCCTCGAAGAACTCAAGGAGGCTATTGAGATGGGAAAGCTGAAATCTGTCATGGATAGATGCTACCCCCTGGAACAAACTGCTGATGCCCATGGCTATGTTGAAAAAGGACACAAAAAGGGAAATGTGGTCGTAACCCTGGAGACGAAAACAGGTGGCTAACTTCGCCCCGGGCGGCATGGCGCTGAGCACCACAAGCTGTGTGACACCGCAGAGCGGTACCACAAGTTAAAAAACTCTATATCCTCCGTGCCTCTGTGGTAAATACGGGCTAGTAGATCCGCCGCATCAACCAGAACCCCGTACCCAGCGCCAAGACCAGCGGCAGCACCGCCGTCAGCGCCGGATAGATGCCCGCCACCAGGCCGAGATAACCGAACATCTGGTTCAGCAGATGGAAGCCGATGCCCACCAGGGTGCCCACCAGAATGCGGTGGCCGATGCTGACCGAGCGCAGCGGGCCAAACACGAAGGGGATGGCCAGAAACACCATCACCCCGGTCACCAGCGGCGCGACGATCTTGCCCCACAGGGCCTGCTCGTAGACCGCCGCGTCTAGGCCGTTTTCACGCAGATAGCTGACGTAGTCATACAGCCCCTTGATGGACAGGGTGTTGGGCTTGACCGTGACCACACTGAGCAGGTCCGGGCTGAGGCGCGTACTCCAGGGTTCGGTCTTTATGCGATGGGCGCTGACGCCGTCGAAGCTCACATCGCTGCTGGTGATATTTTCCAGCATCCAGCGGCCGTCCTGATAAACCGCCGATTCGGCATACAGCATGCGCGTCAGCTGTTGCTCGCCGTCGAAGGTGTAAATAGTCACGCCGCCCAGGCGCTTGCCCGGCAGGAAGTTGCGCACATTGACGAAGCTGTCGCCATCGCGGGCCCAGAAGCCACTGCGTCCGCCAAGATCCAGCTTGTCGGACTTGGCCACCGAGCGCAGCGTTTGCGCCTGTTCCTCCGCCACCGGCGCAATACCCTCACCGATCACCAGCGAGACGATAACAATCAGCAGTCCCACCTTCATTACCGACCAGACAATACGCCCCAGCGACACCCCGGCGGCGCGCATCACCGTCAGTTCGCTGTTGCTGGCCAGCACGCCGAGGCCAATAGTGCAGCCGATCAGCGCCGCCACCGGGAATAGCTGATAAGCCAGCTTGGGCACCGTGAGCAGCACATACTGAACCGCCTGCCAGGTGCCGTAATTGCCCTTGCCGATATCGCCCACTTCATCCATGAAGGCAAAAAAGGTGAACAGGGTCAGCAGCACCGTGAGCGTGATGAAGGTACTCCAGAGCACGCTGCGGCCGATGTAACGGTCAAGGATCTGCATCTAACCCTGCCGTGCCAACTGGACCCGCCCGCGCAGACGGTCGAGCAACCAGTGCGCGCCGATCTGGCGCACCGTCAGCCAACCCAGCAGCGCCAGCAGCACCGCGTGCACCCACCACAGCCCCAGCTCCGGCGGCACCACCCCGCGCACGATCCAGTTCTTCGCCACGCCCAGGGTATTGTAATAAATGATGAACAACAGGATGGCCACGAACAGCTTGCCGAAGCGGCCCTGACGCGGCGAGGTACGACTCAGCAGCGCCCCCAGCCACGCTAGCAGCAGGGTGGCAACGGGCATGGCCAGGCGCCACTGCAGCTCGGCAATCTCGTTCAGGCGCGTCGAACCCCACAGACGCTCCGTGGGCAACGCCCACAGGCGGCGCACCATCTTTTTCACCTCACCCTCGTCCAGGCGTACCGCATGCTTGTCAAAACGATAAATGCGGAAATCCACCTCACCGGGCCGCCCCTCATAGCGATAACCGTTCACCAGAACCAGGTACAGCACCCCCGTGTCGGGGTCTCGGTAGCGATAACCACTGTGCGCGGAAAACAGTGTCAACCGGCCCTGGCGGCGATCAGACACGAACACATCCCGCAGCTCGCTGCGGTCTTCCGACAGCGCCTCCACGTAGAACACCCGGTCGGCGCCACCCACCTCACTGAAGCGCCCCGCTGTTACCGCCGCAAAGGCATTGGTCGCCGCGGTCTTCTCCTGCAGCTTGGTGGATGCCTCGTGCGCCCAGGGCGTGGTCCACAGCGACAACACGCTGACCAGTGCCGCCAGCAGCAGGCCGATCACCAGCACCGTGCGCAGCACACGCCCCATGCCCACCCCGCCGGCGGCCAGCGCGGTCATTTCATTGTCTTTGTACAGGCGCCCGAAGGCCAGCAATACCGCCATGTACAGCGCAAAGGGGAACATCATGCTCAGCGCGGTCACCGTGCGCAGCATCAGCATGTCGAGCACGATGGCGGCGGAAATCTTGCCCGCCAGGGCATCGGACAGATAGACGGCAAAAAAACGACCGAGGAAGATCAGCAGCAGCACCAGCAACACGGCCAGCATGGTCTGCACGACCTCTTTTGCCAGATAGCGATCAATAATCAAGAAGCTCGGCCTGGAATGTTTAGCGAAAGGTAAACCCCGGGACACACACTTTGTGGCCAACACGGAAGTTCGAGTAGACTAGGGGGCTAACCGTATAACAAAACCCCGCGCAACAAAACCGCCGACCAACCGGCTCACCATCGACCAGCAGGAAGACTATGGAATTCAGCATCAAGAGTGGCTCACCCGAAAAACAACGCTCCGCCTGTGTGGTGGTCGGCGTCTTCGAACCGCGCCGCCTTAGCCCCGCCGCCGAAGCCCTAGACAAGGCCAGCGACGGTTTCCTCTCCACCGTGCTGCGCCGTGGCGACATGGAAGGCAAGCTCGGCAAGACCCTGCTGATCCACAACCCGCAGGGCGCCATGGCCGACCGCGTGCTACTGGTCGGCTGCGGCCGCGAACGCGACATCAGCGACCAGCAATACCGTGAAATCATCGGCAGCGCCGTGACCCGTCTCGACGAAACCGGCACCATGGAGGCCACCTGCTACCTCACCGAGATCAACGTCAAGGGCCGCGACCTGCACTGGAAGGTCCGCCAGACGGTGGAATGCAGCCGCGAAATCCTCTATCGCGCCGATACCCTGAAAACCAAAAAGGACGATATCCGCCGCCCGCTGCGCAAGCTAATCCTCACCGTGCCACGACGCAGCGACCTGGGCAATGGTGAACTGGCGGTGCGCGAAGGTGAAGCCATCGCCGAGGGCGTGTCACTGGCCAAAGACCTGGGCAACCTGCCCGGCAACATCTGCACACCAGGCTATCTGGCCAAGCAGGCTCGCGCCCAGGGCAAGAAGTACAGCAAACTAAAAGTAGAGGTTCTGCAGCAGCCGCAGTTGGAAAAGCTCGGCATGGGTTCCTTTCTGTCGGTGGCCAAGGGCTCGCGCGAGGCGCCGCATTTTATCATCGCCGAATACACAGGCGGCACCAGCAAACAGAAGCCGGTGGTATTGGTGGGCAAGGGCATCACCTTCGACGCCGGCGGCATCTCCATCAAGCCCTCGGCAGCCATGGACGAGATGAAATATGACATGTGCGGCGCCGCCACCGTGCTCGGCGCCCTCACCGCCTGCTGCGAACTGCAGCTGCCCATCAACCTGGTGGTGGTGATCCCCACCTGCGAAAACCTGCCCGACGGCGCCGCCAATAAGCCCGGTGACATCGTCACCAGCATGTCCGGACAGACCATCGAAG